>JAYVOX010000300.1:0-6826 GCA_043757695.1 Schlesneria sp. | reverse complement strand
CCTTGGCCTGGGCCATCCAACAAGTCACCGAAAAATCGAGCAGCGATGACCATGTGATCGCCAAACTCGGTTTGACCTGATTTTGCAAAGGTCCAGTTTCAACTTCGATCTGCGCATGGTGGACGGCCGGGGTGAATGACAAGGTCTCCAAGACGGCCGCAGTATAGACTGTTATCGTCCGGAGAGACAAGTAGTTTGTTGGGCGAAACAACTTGAACACGTAGGGACATGTTGGGAAACGCCAAAGGGTCTCGTGTGGCCTCCATCCTCAGATTGGTCAGTCGATACGATTTCATTCGCGTTGATGCACATGTCGCCGAATCGCGATGCCATTATCAATTGCCTCCATCACAATGACAGCGATCAGATCGCCCTGCTCAACGAAGGCCGAATCATTTTCAACGGAATCCCACTACTTCGCGCCCGATCCATCATTCTTCAAGCACAATGTTTGACAATAACTCCTCAGTAGAGATTCAATACTCAAAGACAAAGACATAAGACTGGACGGGTGTCGCACCCTAGGGCAGGTGTGTGTCCTGTAGTGGGACAGGTTCCCACTCAATGCACCTTCAGGAAGTACCTTGCTACGCCGCTTCATCAATTCTGTCGGGTGCCCCCCCCAAATTGATATCGGCAATCGGGGAAACGATGTCTCGTCAATACCTTCGTCTCGAAGCCGAGGCGAGGTATTCGGCATCGGCCAGCAACGCCGCCCTGTCTCCTCGTGTGAGTAGCGACCAGAGTTCGGTCAACCTATCCAAGTCCGCATCAACCTGCGTGACTCGCGCACCGACTGCGCCGGAATCTGCGCCACTCTCCGACGAATTCACGTTTCGCCCATGACATTCGGAAGGAATCGAATCCCTCATCGCCCAATTGACGATTTCGACTGCTAACGCAAGTGGCAGTAAGCCCCTGCAATTCAGGGGCTTTTTTGTTGTCTGCCCGTTCCGTGTGCCGCGCCTTGCCTACTGTTCCATCGCCATTCTGCATACAGGGACGCATACAATCTGCACTCACGGCCTTCTCAAAATGGGTGTCGAGAACTTGCAGGTAGTGTTTCTCGGCAATCCGTTCGCTGTTGCCGAGCCAAGCCGTGACGACGTGACTCGGGAACGTCTCGGTCAGTTCCGTCTGACGTGAGCTTCGCAGGTTGTGCCACGCTTCGGGGCCACGCGACCAACCCCGCCCGCTTGATGATCTTGCCGAACATGGTTCCGAAGTTGACCGACCGCCAATCACCGATCAATGCCCCCGGTCGTCTCAGACTTGGCAGAACGTACTCCACGACAGTGGTCGGGCCCGACTCCTTGGAATCAGCAACGTCATACTCGAACAGCTTCAATCCCTGTGTCGGAAGGCGCGCGTCCGACCGCACGTCGTTCAGAACCGCTGCTATGCCGTCCGAGGCTGAGATCGTCAGGTCCGAGAGTTCTGTACCGGCAACGACATCATTTACCAGGGGTTTTCTCTGCTGACCTCAAACCGCGAGGTGATGGCTCGTCCGGAATTGGCTCGGATCGCCGAACGCCACAACCGAACCGCCAGCCAGATCATCTTCCGGTTCGCACTCGTCGCGGGCATGTTGCCTCTCACCGAGACTACCGATACCGGTCACATGCGCGCGGATCTCGATGTCGTCAATTTCATTTGGACTTTGAAGAAGTGCAACAGATCGAGCGTCTGGCCGCACCGTGAGGCCGCGCTCTGATTTGCCGGTCACGGACTGCGGTCAGCGATCTTTCGCCGACGCCCCCCATGCGGCGACGTACTACGTGAACTCGGACGGCGTAAACGGGGCGGGGAACTCGACGATCCCTTCGGCCATCGACGCGATCCGCCAGCCGTTCGTCACGACGTTTGCCTCAGCCGGCGCGGGGCAGAAGCTGATGGTCTGGCTGAATGGAGCACCACAAGCGGTGACGCAACCCGGCGCGGTCGGAGCCGACACCGGCGCGCTCGGCTTCACCATCGGCCACCGCGAAGACTATCCCGGCTTCGGCTGGAACGGTCTGATCGGCGAACTGCTTGTCTATGATCGAGTCCTCGCCGAAGCGGAGCTATCCGACCTGAATCAACAACTCGCGGCCCACTACGCGGTCGATTCACCGGCCACTTCGCTGAAAGAGGCTCCCACGTCCGAAACCGACCCGCTCGACCGAGCCTTCGTTACCGAACTGTATCTGTCCGCCTACAGCCGCGAGCCAGCAGCGGATGAAGTGGACCTCGCGCTGCGTCACCTCCACACACTGGCAGACCGCCGCGAAGGTCGCACCGACGTGCTCTGGGCCGTGCTGAACTCCAAGGAGTTTCTGTTTCAGCATTGAGGTGCAACATCGGTGATGTGACACGCCCAGAGTCTTCAATGGGCGTGGTGATTCCCAGAATCAGCCGCCTTGTGCCATCAAACTCCCGCCCTTTGCAAAGCCTCTGAGCGTGCCACCCGGCCGCATCTTGAATCCTTGTTCCCAACGTAGAACCAGGAAGCCAGAACGTGGCACTACTGAAGTTCGTCTGGTTCCAACGGCGGTTGACCCGGACCACGCACGCGCAGGATTTTGACCTCATCGGCCACGACCACAAACACGCCTCGGTACGTTCGCCCCCGGCGTGTTTTGAAGAGGAATTGCCGGAGTTCGTAGTCGGTCAATTCGCTTTCCGGTGCCAGGCCGCGGCCGGTTGGATTCGTGGCCAGTTGGGCTGCGGCGGTCACAAACGCACTCCACCAGCGAACGGCTCCGTCTGGCGAACGCTCGGCAATCCAATCGAAGATTTTCTGAGCGTCCTGTTCTGCTCGGCGCAGGATGCTGACGCGGAACGTCATGTCGGCTCTCGCAGGCCATTCAGCCGCTGAAACTCCGCCGCGAAATCGTCGAACGAACGTCCCGCTTCGCCATTTTCCAGGTCGCGGAGCGACGCCTGAATCGCCAGCCAATCGTCCGACGGGGGATGCAAAATCCGCCATTCGTCGAACAGCACGTCGATGGGAAGTTCATCACCGCGTTGAAGCAGTTGCTCGCGAGCAAATTGAGCGAAGTCTTCGATCAGTTCGGACGTTTGCATGAGAGGTCTCTCCGAAAGGGGATGTCTGGTCCAATCGACTTTACCGTGACCAGAACTCAAGGTCACGTGGCCTGACCGATGAGCCATTTGAATGAAACACCGTCAACACCGAGTTGCGTAGATTCGCTGGTGCGTTCCGCGTTGCTTCACGCACCCTACGTGACTTCCAATCGAGCAATCTGGCGTCCCATTCGCGCTCGCGCTTCCTGTCGCGGAGCGACAGGGCTACCTTAACGCCGCCGTCTGCGTGAGGTGTTCTGGCGGACGACCGAACTCTCTTCAACCGTTGACCGATGGGAACCCATTCTTGCCCGATCCTTCCCAGCCACCGAGAATGCTCAGTGCCCCCTTGAGTTTGACCTCAAGGTAGCCCTGTCGCGCCGCGACAGGAGGCGCGATGTACCCACAGCGTCATTCGCGAATCAACGTCAACAAAACTCAGACGCCCTCCCCACGCTCGCGCTTCCTGTCGCGGAGCGACAGGGCTACCTTAACGCCGCCGCCTGCGTGAGGTGTTCTGCCGGACGACCGAACTCTCTTCAACCGTTTACCAATGGGAACCCAATTCATGCCCGATTCTTCCCTGCCGCCAAGAATGCTCAAATCGCCACTGGTCTTGAAGGCGATGACGCTGCGCGGTCGCGGCCCGTACCTACACGGCGCACGCCTCGACATCCGCCCGCTGACGATACCTCTGCGGCGAGAACGGCTCGGGCAAATCCATCTGGACCGAGTTGATGCGCGACATGTGGTGGGCGTTGTGCTGTTCATTCACAGATGGATTTCCGTGGTGGGGATTGGTTCGCACGCCAGACTTGCAATACAATATTAAACCCATTGACCGAAACGGCCTGCATTCAGCCATCGTTGCTGCGGCCGTCGATACTGAAGCAGGGCTATTGCGTGGCGACATTGTCCACGATCGCTATTCGCGATGAGTTGTTTGAAAACCACGCTGAAGATGAAGCGACGTTTGGTCCGCCCGGCACGATCGGATTTGAGCTTCTGGCTACGGATGACTTTGATCTCATTGGCACACCTCGTGAGACGTTTTCGATTCGTGACGAGCGACTTCGCAAGCCGAACAGTTTCTGCTGACGGGACGAATGCGATCCGGTGACACAGTCCAAATTCGTTGGTGCCCATTGCGCCGTGACTACGCGGCATCTGGCTGGAGCGATGGCAGTATGGTCACTGCTGAAGCAGGGCTGACTGAGCTATTGGAGTTGACGTTTAACGGCAGTCACATAGTTCGCATCCAGCATCGCTATGGAACCGGCATCGGCGAAGATTCGAATGAACTAACAGAAGATGATCTCTATTTCGCTATCGAATGCTCTCCATCATTCTGGGGCGAAACGGGTAAAGATGCATCCACGCCAGTTGAATTGGATTTGGTGGAAGTGCAGGACAGTAACTTCGGTTTTTTGAAAGAGGACGCTTCAACACCCAACTCGCCACCAGAGTGGCTTGAGCGACTGAATGCGCTTGTGCACGGGGTTTTGAGAGTAGTCGTACTTGAAAACTTCTTCCCGATTTGCCCCATTCGTATTACTCACTTGGCTCAGGAGACGACGACATCGCGCGTTACGCTCAAAGATGCCATCCGACGCAAAGTTCTGGAGAATGAACTTTGTGGTGACATAAGTATACTTGAATCCGAAGGAGTTGGAACTGAAGCAGAAGATCAATTGAGAGATCGTATCGATCAAGAAGTCGAGAAGATGTTCGCCTTATCAAAGCAAATATCAATTGAATAAATATACAGAACAATTCCGCTGAAGCGACAAAAGTCCAAGTCGGCGCAAGATGCCTCCGTGAATCAGTCTGACTATTACCGAAGAGAAATGGGCGACATTGGAGAGAAGCAACCCGCAGACAAAGCCCCACTCGAATCCGAGTTCGATCCTGATTGGACTGAGCTAGAAGGATTCATTCAAAAAGAAGAACGGTGCCACAACGGCACGTTTCGATACGTTGGTGAAGATGGTCGAAACTCTCAGGAACTGTGGGCACGTTACGCCTATTGCCTGATGCGAGAACCGTCGCACCCGTTCGCCGGATCGTTCAGCAACGGGTTTGAATCAGAAGACTTTGTTAACGATTCGACCAACGGATTGTGAAGGCGGTGAGCAGACTGCCCGAAGAGGTTTCGCGTCGGTTGTTAGCGGTCTGCGAAGGCAACCTTCGGGAGGAATGGACTGCGGCAGTCGCCGAGGAAACCGCCAACAACACCTTGGCGCTGCGGCTTCTCAATCAGTTGCTGCCTCAGCGAAACCTCTACGACCCCAAGGCATGTCCATCTGTGATCGGCGAAGCCGAATTGCTACTCGGCCAAAACGGGATGAACCTGCCGCAGTTGCATGATGAGGAAATCGTCCGGCTCAATCGGCTGTTATTGGAGGAGGCATTCGCACGAAGTGGTGAGCGGCGGTGTCATCACCGAACCGGTTATCTCTTTGAGACGTTTTTCTCGTACTGGATGGAACGTCTAACCGGCACCTCTATCCAATATGGACGATTGGCCGGATCGGACACCTCGAAAAATTTGCTGAAAGAGCATGTTGAATTGCCCCGCAAAGGTTCTCCGCTGGTGGGCGGTCTGACGGACGACAACGGTGCCAGTAGTACATGGATGCCGCGCGGTCGAGATTTTTGTCAGACGCAGCGGGAGATCGAGCCGACGGAAGAAGCAGAGGATTTGAAGCACGTGATCTACCCCGCCACATCGGCTTTGGCCACAGCTTGGGCCACCATGAGTACGGGCTTCCACCAGCTTGCCCCGATCGTGTTGCAAGCCGGTCTGCTGCAACAGAACGAGCTGATGTCGATCCAGAACCCCGAGGCTCATCTGCATCCGTCGTGGCAGATCAAGGTGGCCGAGTTCCTCATTCATCAGGCTCTGGCGGGGAAGAACATCATCATCGAAACTCACAGCGACCTGTTCGTCCGTCGCGTCCTGCGAGCCATTCGTGAGGAGGACATCAAACAGGAAGCCGTCCGCATCTATTTCACACATCTGGAAAATGGTCCCGACGACGCGGACTGGAAGCACGCGGTGATAGAACAACTCCAAATCAACGATCAGGGACAAATCGCCAACTGGCCGAAGGGCTTCATGGACGACGATCTGGAAGAGGCCAACCGCTGGCTGGCTGCACTGGAACGCCAACGGAGTCTCGATGATGAAGAGTGAGCGAACCCCACCAATCACAACAAATGACAATGAAGTCAGCCCCAGCACATTTCGCCCGGCGTGCGAGTTCCGCTGGTGCTACTACCTGCACTTGAACACAGCAATGCAGACATCACAGAAATGGCACGAGAGATTGACGGGAAAATCGCATCCCGTCTTCGAGGTTGAGGGAAAACGGCGACTCGTCTTCGTGCGCGGCTATTTCGATGATGAGCGGTTTCACGGCGACCGATCGTGCCTGATCTATCAAGTTACTACGAAAGACAAGCTGGGGACGAAGAAGAAGCCCAACCTCAAACGATTGGGAGTTGTGTTGCCCGGAGAGACTCGTCCAAGCTTCATTCAGACGATTTCTACACACTATCCGGTGTCGTTGATCGAACACGCCGGAAAGGAACCGCCGTTCAAGCCGGACCCCATGACAAGCGACGCGATTCGTCGAATCGTCGATAGCATCACCTATCGAAGTGCCTAGTATCTACCAAGTGACCATGCATTGTCGCGTCGAGTCCAGTTGAAGCGGATGTTTTCAACCTCTTGCAGATCGATCAGTCCTGGGTCCCT
>JAYVOX010000299.1:0-6851 GCA_043757695.1 Schlesneria sp. | reverse complement strand
CACATTCGTGAGCGCATTCACGCGGAGTGAGCCAGTGCGGCGTCGCAGCGGGACTTCGCCAGAGTGCGGGCCAAACCGTCGAGCCTTGCGCGTTCGGGCACAGCGCGGCGGCGTCCCAGCGCCACATTCTTGGCCGCGCAGAGTTGAAGTCCGATTGTCTCGTCAGTGAACTTCGGATCGCGTTCTCGGAGCGCGGCGTTTGGGTCTGACGAACCATTGGACAAGCGACGCAGCGGCGACCGGTGCTGTCACTTGCCGGTCGTCCATTGCATGAAACTCACGAATGCGTGAGGACGGTCGCAAATCGACGCTTCGGCTGTTGAACGCAGCCGGTGTTCTGTATCGTCTGCGGCCCGGATTGGCATTAAATCGCCAGTCCGCCGAGTGGCGAGGGTGATGGTTTCGAGATCGGCATCAAGCAGAACCGACTTTGAATTAGCAAGGGGATGAAATGGCGCGTTGTCTGGTCACGGGGGGTGCCGGTTTCATCGGTAGCCATCTCACGGAACGGCTGCTGGAACTAGGGAACGAAGTTGTCGTACTCGACAATCTTTCGACGGGCCGCGCGGTGAATCTGGCGCACCTTGAGGGTCATGCGCGGCTGACGATTCGCGTCGGTTCGATCACGGACCCGATGTTGTTGGCGGAGGTCATCACGGGGACCGACGTGATCTATCACATGGCCGCTGCCGTGGGGGTCAAGCTCGTGGCGGACGACCCCCTGCGAACGATCGAGACCAACATCTATCCGACGGAAGTGCTGTTGAGATTGGCCGCTCAAGGAAAGCAGCGTGTGTTCCTGGCCTCGACCAGTGAGGTCTATGGCAAGAACCCGAAGGAACGTTGGACGGAAGAGGACGACCTGCACTTCGGTCCCACGTCGCGGCCGCGGTGGGCGTACGGCTGCTCGAAGGCGATCGACGAATTTTTGGCGTTGGCCTATCACCGGAAGTTTGGGTTGCCGGTCGCCATTGGCCGGTTCTTCAACGTGGTCGGGCCGCGACAAGTCGGGCACTACGGCATGGTGATCCCGAGGTTCGTGGATCAGGCAATCAGCGGCGGGCCGATCGTGGTCTACGACGATGGAGAACAGGTCCGCTGCTTCGGTCACGTGCGCGAAGTCGTGGACGCGGTGATCGGACTCGTCGAGACACCGGCGGCACATGGCTCAGTCTTCAACATCGGTAGCGACGAGCCGGTCTCAATTCGCGGACTGGCCGAGGAGATCATTCGCCGAGTCGATCCTCAAATTCGCATCGAGTACCTGCCGTATCGTGAGGCATATGGAGACGACTTTGAAGATGTCCGGCGGCGCGTCCCTGATGTCTCGAAGCTGGCGGCGGCTCTCGGTCGAAAGCCGTCCCTAAAGTTGGGCGAGATTCTCGACGACATCATCCAGTGGAAGCGTGCTCAACGAGACACGGCAACCGCTCACCCGCATTCGAGCGGTAGCTGAAGCAGCGCCATGGAGACGCCTCTCGACGATTCTCAATTGCTGCGGTTGGCAGCGGATCAGCGTACACCGCTCTTCTCGGATTCAAGGCGCACGGCGGTGCTGGCTCCGTTGGTGATCGTGCTGTCGTTGCTCCCTGCGCTCGCCATCCCGCTCGCGCCCCAGTTCGATGAAACGTCATCGCGTTGGGGTCTGCGGGCGATTGATGTCGCCACGGCCTCACAGTTGACCGGCTGGCTCGAACCGGGGCGAGATGGTTTTGGCCGGGCACTCGCGTTCCAACCACCACTCATGAGTTGGTTGACGGCCGTCGTCGTGCGAACTTTCGGAATGGACCGCTCCGCCAGTTGGCATGGCGTCTCACTCTTGGCGACTTGCCTGTGCCTCTGCGCAATGTATCGCCTAGCCAGGCGGCTGGGTGGCGGCATGTATTCACTGATCGTCGTGGTCTGTCTCGCCGGTCATCCTTTGACAGTTCAGCTCGTCACAGAAACGACTCCAGCCGCACTGGGAATGTTGCTGATCGTCGCGACGCTGTGGGGCTTTGTGAGCCACCTTGAAAGTGCCCGATCGCTCGTCTCGATTCGTTTGCTGGTCGGCGGATTGGCGTGGGGATTGTCCGTCCTGGCGATTGGTCCCTGTTCGATTGCCGTGTTGCTGCCGCTCTTATTCTACGTACTTCTGGGGGGCATCCGTGCGGCGATGGTGAACGCTCCCACCACGACGGTCTCCTTGGCCGCAGTCCTCAAACAGGCGCGCGGCATCGGAGTCGGTGCGGCTTCGCTGCTGTTGCTGATCGCGACCGGCCTCTCGTTCAGTTCGTGGTGGGTCTTGATGATGCTGTCCGAATACGGGGTGCCGTTTTGGAGTTCGTGGTGGCTGGGGAGCCTCGTGATGGATCCTTCCTCAATCACCGTGAGTCACGGAGAGCGAGGCTGGCTGGCTGACAACGCCTTGATCCTCGGCTGGCTGTTGGCGGGACTGGTGGATGTCGGACAAAGTGCCGCGCGTGCTGAAGTGGGGCACGCTCGCAGCCGCTACCGATTCGTGGGCTTATGGTGGTGGACCGCCGTTTTGGCTCGATCCACATTTGAGGTCTATGGACCGCGAGAATCGGTTCAGAGCGATGTGTGGGAGGCCTTCTTGTTGATCCCGACATTGCTGATCACAGGCTGGGGCGTCGATGCGGTCCTGAAACGTCGGACATCGCCGCTTCAGGAAGCACTAATGGTCGCCATCACCTTGGGTCTCATGACCTGGCGATGGACCGATCGCACGACAGTGGGTGTCGGTGCAGGTGTGGTTGCCCTTGTCGCGACAGCCCTGTTGCCGGTCGTGGCCGCTTATTGGCAGGGAAGCTCACTCCGTTGGTGCGAACGAAATTGGAGACGCTTTCTGCGTCTGTTCGTCATGGCATTCATCCTCGTTCACCTGACTTCGGGACTGTGGGATCGCCCCCGAGTCACGCTGGATGACGCGGCACTGGTGGAACTGCGGCAGCGATTGCGAGCCATCCCCGCAGTCCGGCAGATCACGTTTGTCACAGTCAACGAAGCGGCTCCCGCCACACTGCGGTTCTTGCTGCTCAGTCGCTGGCCCACGGCGCAGTTCACGGTTGTCGGGGCGTGGAACGGCGGGAAGTGGAACGAATCGGCGCTCGGTACAGGTCTCAATCCGCCGGAGCAACAGTCTTTGGAAAGCCAACGAGACGATGTCGATCTGGTTGTGGAGTGGTCGCGCCGCGAAACGCGGATGAACGGCGAGACTCTCACTCACGGGGAGACCACGCCTGTCGGTGATCCACTGAGATACGGTGGTCGCAAGCTCGCACTTCACTTGGTACGACCGCGCCAGCGCTGATCGTCGGCCGGTGACCACAAGTACCTCAGTCCAACCTCAGTCGGTTTGGCCGCGTGCCACGACAACGTTGGAGTGATTGACCGCAAGGCGTGTCGGCGTGACGGACTGTTCGTACCGCACCAACTTCAACTCGGTCGAGGTCGATGTTTGCGAGAACTCCGGATCCCACGACGGAGGAGGGACGCGATTGATGCGGCGCATCCGGTGCGGTTGCATCTCGTGCCAGATGCCGGCACAGCCGCTCAACATGACAGTCAACAGGGACAAACACAGAATGTTTCGGTAGGCACGCATCAGCCGGAGACCTCGATTGACGATGGGAGCATCGTTGGTCGTCACCACGAATGGCGACGATAAACTCGCTTCGCAGTCTCGCCTAGAGCGGTCTCCGTGTTTGGAGATCAAGGCCGCATCGCGATTTCGCGAACTCGCCGTGCTTCGGCAATCGTTGCCACAGAGGTCGCGTTGAAGCGGAGCGTCGCGCGGAATCACTCGCGGCGCGCGGCAACACAAGAACTGGCGTGCGCGGGAATTGACCACGCCAACTCGCAACGTGAGTGAGGACGTTGGATGTGAACTCCCTCGCTCATGCTGCGGGTTACAGCGAGGTCATGCCGTCATCGGGTAGCCGACTGGGGTAGCCGTACAAATCGAACGACGGCTTCCACGAGGCATAGACGCGCCGCATCAGGGCTTCGTCCAATTCAAACTTGTTCTTCTTGTACTTCAACAGCTCGGGAAGTTGTTGTTGGATTTGAGGCTCGACGAGCGGCCAACCCGTCAGGCCCAGCTTCTCGTAGACGCGCTTGATCTGTCCGAGCGGATCGGCTTCCAAGTCCTCGAACCGGACTTCGTGCAACTGGCCGGGAGGGATCAGATGTTTCGTACTCTCGTACCGCTCGAAGCAGTGCGAGTAGGTTTGCAGGACATCGTCTTCGAGTGAGTCGTAGTAAGGGACGCCGAGTCCGTTTTCGAGGAACAGCGTGCGACGCAGATGGACGCCCGAATTGAAGACCGCGTAAGGCTCGCGATAGATGTAAACGAACTTCGCGTTCGGAAACATTTCCAGCAGCAGCGGGATGCGATAGGTGTGCGGCGGCGACTTCAACACGATCGGCTTATTCGCCCGCATCGTCAGCTTCTTCATGAAACGTAAAACGGCCGACTGCCACTTGTGTCGTTCGGCGGGCGTCACGTCCGTCATCTCGAAGAAGCGCGCGTACTGCGAAGGATCTTTCTGATGAGCCAACATCAAGTAGGGCGACATCTTCGTCATCAACACGAGTGCCATCTCATCTTCTTGAGGCAGCGCCCAGTCGTTGGCCATGTTGTCCATCGGTCGCGTCTTGGACAGCGTCCACCGCGTCAATCGCGTGACCCACGATTCCGTCAACAAGAAGTTGTCCGGAGCAACGCACTGAAACAGGTTCGAGTAAGTCAGTCCCGGATCGAGCGTCATCAGGTTGTGCAGCAACGTCGTTCCGCTGCGCCAATGACCGAGGATGAAGATCGGCGGATGCTCGATCTTCTGCCGCGCGATCCGCCGACCGTAGACGACCCACTCCAAAAAGTTACTCAGCGAATTCAACGGCGCGAGGGCCGTGATGGAGGCAATTCTCGCCCATTGCCGCCAACTGATTGGCGGACGACTGGCGAGGAGTCTCAGCCACAACCCGAGGCTGGCTCCATGCCAAATGCAGAGTAGACCGCGCGCATTCGGCTTCGTCGGTACCGCCTTGGCCAGAGATGTCGGCACCGGGCGAACTGGATCACCGGGCGAATGGGGGGAAGGCATGGTCACTCGACGCAGTTCCTCTCAACAGGCAAGATTGAACACGGGACTCAACTGAGATTGGGATGGAACACTGAAACCCACCGAGTTCGGATCGAGCGGCTCAACGCTTCGTTCCGACGCACTCAAAACGGTCTTAAACAATCCTTGTGAGCGACCGCAAACATCGGGCCGAGCCTAGCAGGATCATTTAAGTCGTGCGAGAGCGGATTGAGCCTCGTCCTTGTCGGAAAATGCCCAAGCCGGAGTCGTTTGCACGATCAACAACGTAACGTAGTTCTCTCGCGGCAGAACTCCCGCGTGAGGTCTCATTGACGCGTCCGACAAAAGTCCAAACTCAACGTGGGGCAGATTTGTAATCTGCCCGAATTCAAGCGAAACACGCGAAACGGGCAGATTACAAATCTGCCCCACGTGACTTTTGTTTGAAACGTCACTCACTCAAACGATGCTCCGTTGGACACCCCATGCCGCAGACGCTGACGAACCGACTCACCGCCGCTGTCCTGACACCGGCGGGACGTGGTGCAGTGGCCACGATTCGAGTGACGGGAGACCTCACTCAACTCGATCGAATCGCACCGATGTTTCGCGCGGCGAACGGTCGATCGCTGAGTGAGCAGGAACCGCGACGGATCGCGTTCGGCGCTTGGGGCCACGGGGCGACGGAAGAGATCGTCGTGAATCGCTTCGCCGCTGAAACAGTGGAGATTCACTGTCACGGTGGTGACGCAGCGGTGAGACGCATCTTGAATGACTTGCAGCAGGCAGGTTGTGTGGTCGTGAGTTGGCAGCAGCAGCCGGTCGATGGCGTCGATCCTTTCGACGTGGAATGCCTCGACACATTGAGCCGCACGACAACGACACGCACCGCCGAAATCGTGCTGGAGCAATCGACGGGATTGTTACGCGAGGCCATCGAGCAACTCGACTCGACAGCCATGCCTCGCAATGAGTTGCTCGCACGGATCGAAGCGCTGTTGACGTGGGCGAACTTCGGTCTGCATCTCACTCAGCCGTGGAACGTCGTGCTGACCGGACGGCCCAACGTGGGGAAGTCGAGCCTCATCAATCGTCTGCTCGGTTACGAACGGGCCATCGTGTTCGACCAACCCGGCACGACGCGCGATGCCGTCACCGCGCAAACGGCGTTCGAGGGCTGGCCCGTTCAGTTGATCGACACGGCGGGACTGCGCGACGGCTCAGACGAACTCGAAGCAGCCGGAATCGCGCGCGCGCGTCAATGCCTCGCCGCCGCCGATCTGCGAATCGTGTTGATCGACGGCAGCGAGCCACCGTGCGACGACGATGAACAACTGCTAACCGAGTGGCCCGACGCTCTGGTGGTCGCACACAAGTCGGACCTCACCCCGCGTTGGTCCGATCAAGATTGGCAGCGTCTGCCACAACAGGTCTTTCGCGTCTCCTCGGCCACCGGCACGGGGATCATCGAATTGCAGAGACAACTCATCGAGCGACTCGTCCCTCGCGTTCCGCCCGCTGGCACTGCGATCCCCGTGACCGCGCGGCAGATCGCATTCCTCCAAGCGGCCCGCACGGCGTTACACAGCGAAGTCTCTCGGTAAGGACCGATGCCACAACCACTGGCAGGATCGCACTCCTGATTGCTGTGAGGCGGATGCCGTACTCGGTTCTCCAGTTCTTCATCCGTGCCCCGGCCTTGCCATCCGTGCGATTGATCTCATTCAGAACAGGTGATCGCACGGATGGCAAGGCCGGGGCACG
>JAYVOX010000298.1:0-6874 GCA_043757695.1 Schlesneria sp. | reverse complement strand
AGCGCGTCGTCATTCGCCGCAGATAGCCGTCGGTTGAGCAACACCGGCCGCTCACGGTTCAGTCGTTGGTACGACGATCATCTTCCCGAGCAGTTCTTCATCCTGCATCGGGTAGTTGCGGAACTGGACTGTGTAGTGAGCCTCGAACCAGTCGCGGATGGTGGGGATGGCGTCGTTGTCGTACTCGGGGCTGACATGATGTGTCGCGCCGTTGAAGCTCGCGCGGACTTCGCCCTGTTCAATCACGATCTCGCCCCCTTTGAGTACGCAGCGCGGCAGCTCGAACATCCGTTCGATGTCCGCGTTCGGTGTGTAGATCGTCACGTCGGCATCGGCACCGGGGCCGAGATGTCCTTTGTGAGTCAGCCCGAGCATCTTGGCGGGAGCGGCGCGCGTGATGATCGCGATCTCATAGAGCGTGTACTCGCGCGTGAGATCGGGCAGGACGCAGCGCGTTCGCACGGCTTCGGGCAGAGTGGCGAGAACTTCCGCGCGGCGCGTGCGATCCATGAGCAACGCGATGATCTGCGGATACGCCAAGAACGACGAGCCGTTCGGATGGTCGGTACTCATGGCGACTCGCCACGGATCATCGACCAGCAGATACCACTCCAAGCCGATCGCCCATTGCAAGGCATGAACCAGACTCTTGCGGCGGTACTTGATCGGCGCGATACCGCAGCCGCACTCTTGTTCGAGGTCGCAACTGAACCACGGTCCACCGAGGACACGATGTAAGTAATGACCAAGCGGGCCGTCGCCCGTCATCGAACAGGTCTGACCGAACATCACTTGGCCGACATCGACGGTCAGGTTCGAGTGTGAGTTCACGTAGTCCGCCAACTCGGGAACGCGCGAGCCGAACGTCGCTTGATCGTCGGGATCGCCCGCGTAGCTGTGGTACTGGATGTGAGTCACGTGCCCGCGATGTCCTTCCAACGCACGCATTGTCTCCAGCGTGGTGGACCAGTTGCCGGGCATCCCCAAGTTGTTGCAGTGCAGATGGAGTGCGTGTGGCAACCGCAACTCATCGACCGCCGTCGCGAGACCGCTCACGATCTGACGGGGCGTTACGCCGAAATGATCGACGACTTCGTCCAGCCCCGATACGTTGCCCAACCCGCGACTCTTCCAAACCTCGACGCCACCCGGATTGACCGCCTTGATGGCGTAACCCTTGGTCGCGTTGAGCAGCCAGCCGAGATACGCCCGCACCAACTCGGGCTGCTCCAGCTTGAGCTGCTGCATGACGAACTGGTTGTTCCCCGCGAGGACAAAAAAACCTTTGTCGAGTAGCGGCGTGTCTTCAAATTCTTCGTGAGCGTGACGCGCGGCCAGCGGCGGGATCGCGGCATCGAAGGCGGTCGTGTAACCGAGTCCCGCGTAGAGATAGCCGGTCGCGAACGATGACGGACAACTGCCGGTCGTTCCCGAACGAGCGACCTCCGTGCGGTGCAGGACTCGCGCACGACGCCGTTCCTCGGGGAGCATCTTCCGCGCGACGTTCACCTTCGGCCCGGCAATATGGCAGTGCATGTCCACGCCACCTGGCATCACGACCAAGCCCCGCGCATCGAGCGTTCGATCAGGCTTCCGTTGGGAATCAGTCGGAGCGGCGATGACCTTGCCACTCTCGATCCAGATGTCGCGCACCTCGCCATCGACTCCGTTGGTCGGGTCGTACACAGTGCCATTGCGAATCACGAAGAGCGACATGGAGGCTTCTGAATTGGAGGGCGAGTTCAAAGTCGAGCTGTGGTGTTAACCGTCCGTTGAAAAAGGGAGGGCGAGACTCCTGCCGAGCCGTTCTTGATCGTGGTCTCGCTGGTGACTCGCGGCTCGGCGGGAGCCTCGCCCTCCCGATCCACCTTCGGCTGGCGGTTAAACGAGTTCGGCATTGAACACGTTTTTCAGGCTCGCGACGCGCAGCGTCTCACGACTGGCGAACGGTTCGCCGTACTTCGCGTTGATGCTCCAGCCCCAGTAACGTCCTCGGTCGCGAATGTCATCGAGCGCGGTCGGAAACTCCGTCGAGCGACCGGTGATGAGTTGGCTCTCGTAGCAGCGTATCGCCTCTATCTTCGTCTCGATCGCCTCACTGATGTCAAACACAAACGCGGGCTGCGGATGAATCCGCAAATGAATGCTGAAGTAGTAGAGAACTCGCGGCGGCAAGTACGGTTCGCCGGGCATGTCGGTTCGAGAGAGCTTCGACCAAAAGCGAGCGGCATCGACAAGACTCGACGCGGCAATGTGGTCGGGGTGACTGTCCTCCCAGTACGGGGCGAAGATCAGCTTGGGCCGCGTGAGTCGGAAGACGGTGGCGAGGGCACGACGGGCTTCGAGAGTCGGTTCGAGCGATCGGTTGGGTAGCCCGAGATTGTGACGCCAGTCGAGTTGAAGCACCTTAGTTGCAGCGGCCGTTTCCCGTTGGCGAATTTCGAGCGAGCCATGCGGCGTCGGCTCACCCGTGGTCAGGTCGATGACTCCCGTGCGAAGCCCGTCGCGCTGGCAACGGACGAGCGTCCCGCCGACACCGATTTCGGCATCATCGGGATGCGGGGCGACGACGAGAACATCGAGCGGAGCAGTGAGAGGCGTCATCGCATGTGACTCATCGAGCAAGGGCCACCGAAACCGTATCGACACATTGGGAACATTCTGAGATAAGCCCGCGCGGTTTGGCGGTCTCCGGCATCAGGGTGTTGTGCTGAGATCGACCATCCTTCGCACGGGGGAGTTTTTCGATGATGCTTCGTCCTGTCGCTCTCTTTGGGCTGTTCGCCATGCTGTCGATCGCGGCCCACGGCTGTTCGTCGTCAGGCTCGGGCCTCTTCAATAAGAAGACCGGTCCAATGTCCAAGGGCGATCAGTGGGAGCCTGACACCGATGGACCGAAGACTGACTGGCGCGGTGACGCCGGAAAGATCGGTCGAGGCAATCGTCGGGCAGAACGCGAAGACCCGCTCGACAAGTTGCTGTGGTCCGAACAGGCCCGAGATATCAATCGCAACACCGGTTTCAACTGAGCGAACAACACCGGAGGATGGGCAATCTTGCCCGTCCGGCTGTTGTTGGAATTGCCGGAGCGAGAAGACGAAGACAGGACCGGCAAGAGTGCCCATCTTACAGATCGCGTTGGCTAATCCTCGTCGTCCTCGGACTCCGTTTTCACGGCGCGTTTGCGGGTGGCCCGCTTGAGCGTCGCGGCTTTGTCGTCCGTCCCGTCCTTGGTGGCGAAGATGCGGCGCACCGATTCGAGCAGCACTTCCATCGGGAACGGTTTCCTCAGGTAGTCGGCCACGCCCAGCATCTCGGCGTAGGCTTTGTGTCGGCCCCCTTCGTTCGCCGTGATCATGATGACGGCTGGCGGAGTCTCCAACGTCTTGAGGAACTCCAAAACCGGGAAGCCTCCCATGCGCGGCATCATCATGTCGGTGATGACCAGATCGGGCTTGAGCGTCTCGATCTGGCGTTGGCCTTCCACGCCGTTCTGAGCGTGACTCACCCGGTAGCCGTTGCTTTGGAGGACGCCGATCAGCATCGCGGCAATTTCGCGATCATCGTCGATGATGAGGATCATTTTGTCGGTCGGTTCGGCGGGCATCGGTCTCTCCACGAGGGCGGGTGGGGCAGCTAGCGGGGCGGCATCGTAGGCCACTATCGCGCGAGGTACAAGCAGTTTGAAGGTGACTCAGCGGCGGGGTCTGGATCGTCCGTTTGTCTCAACGGTTCTTGTCCAAGCGGACGATACGTCCGGAGGCAAAGCCGCAGATGATCCAGTCGCCCAGCGGCGACATCAACACGCGCGTGACATCTTCCGGCGCAGTGAGTTGCCAGACGAGGCTGCTGTCGTCGTCGATGAAGAACAACTGGCGTTCGAGTGTCGAAACGATGAGGTGCTTCTTCGCGAAGCCACAATCCAGCAAGTTGACGGTCCCATCGGACACGAAGCTGCCGCGAGATTTTCCGTCGTTGCCGTCGAAGAGTTGGGCACCGTGAGTGAACCCAGCGAGAAAGACGTGGCGACCGTCAGCCGTGACGGCCATGTCACCGACATTGGACCAGACTTTCTCGGTCCAGACCGCGTTGCCTGTGAGAGCGTATCGTCCCACCAAACCATGATCGGCGGCGGCCAGCATCTCGGGCGCCGTGGCCAGCAGTTGGAGGTATCGCAGCGGACGCACCGACTCGAACCGACTGTACTTCTTGTTCTCGGACGAGAGGACCATGTTCACGCCGTTGGCCATTGCGACGGCGACATGCGTGCCGTACGGATCGACGGAGATCGCGGTCACTTCGTCGGGCATCTCGCGTGTCCAACTGAACTGCAACCGACGATCGAACCAACCGACCATCACGTTGTCAAAACTCGCCGCGCCGACGAGGCCGTTGTCAGACCAGGCGACTCGTTGCAACTGATGCCGCGTCCGAGCGTGTGTTTGGACGCGACCTTGACGATCGAGCAGATACAGCCCGCCCGACGCATCGGCCGCGATGACTTCGCCCGTCTCGCGGCCCAGTCTGAGGTCGGCCAGTGGAGCATCGACCGTAAACGACCAACGGAGCGTCGGTGAGACGCCCCGTCCGGTGTAAATCCAGTCGTCAGTCGCTCCGTCACTCATCGTTTGGCCATTTGTTTGCGAAGGACATCCAGCCCCGCTTCGATATCGCGATCATCATCAAGGGACTCCTTGCGACGGCCTCGTTTGGTGGAGGGCTGCGAGGAATCTTCGGGGACGGTGACATCGGGTTTGATTCCAATCTTGCCGTAGGTCTCGCCGTTGGGAGCATAGAACTTGGCGGTCGTCAGTCGGAATCCAGACTCAGCCTGACCTGGCAGAATGCTTTGTACCGACCACTTGCCGTAGGTCTTGCGGCCCACGATGGTCGCTCGGTGATGGTCTCGCACGGCACCGGCCACGATCTCGCTGGCACTGGCACTGTCGCCATCGGTGAGCAGCACGAGCGGCACTCGCCAGGTTCCTTTGGCATGAGCTTCGTAGATCGAGTTCTGATCGGCAGTGCGTCCCTTTGTCGAGACCAGCACACCGCTGTCGATGAACCGATCGAGCACTTCCACGGCTGAGTTCAACAGTCCGCCGGGATTGCCTCGCACGTCCCAAATCAAAGCCTGCATCCCTTCGCGATTGAGCTTCAACAAGGCGGCATCGAGTTCTTCGACTGTGTTCTTCTGAAAGCCCGTCATCCGGATGTAGGCGATGCCACTGTTACGGTCGATGATCTTCACGATCGGGATGCTCTTCACTTTGACGGCTCGTCGCACGAGTGTCACTGATCGCTCTTTGCTCGTGACCGGATCGGCCAGTGTCAGCCGGAGCCGACTCCCTTCTGTGCCCTGCAACAACTGAGCGGCCTCTTCCGTAGACATCTTGCGGCTGTCTTTGTCGTTGATCCCGACAATGATATCGCCAGAGACGGCTCCTCCTTCTTCGGCGGGACTGTCGGCCAGGACGTTCACCAACAACAGACCTTTGTCTGGTTCGGCCTTCATCTCGATGCCGATCCCGACGAACTCGCCATCGATGTTGTTGTAGAGGTCATCGAGCTTGCCCGGTGTGAGATAGCTGCTGTAGTCGTCCAGCGAATTGCAGCCACCAAACACGAACTCCAACACGACGGCCGCCGCAGGAAGACCAAGGTCACGTTGAGTCAGTTCGCACAATTCGGCCACGACGCGCCGAGCATGTTCGTGACTGGCGACCTGCTTGTTCCAATAATTGTCCCGCAGTGTGCGTCGGACTTGAGCGACTCGAGCTGGTTCGGCATACGGCAGGTTGCGTTGCAGAAACTTCTCGTTGCTGAGCGCGAAGTACAGGCTCTCAGTACCGTGAGCGAGGATGTTCGTCGGGCTGATGTTCTCGACGTAATAGCGTCGCACTTTTTCCAGCACGTCGTCGAGGTACAGCAACGCTTCGGGCTGTGAGAGCGGCAGCATTCGGTCCAAGAAGGACTTGTCTGCGTAGCGGCGGTCGATCGAAAATTGAATCTTCGATTGTCGCAGCCCCGCCTTGAGCGACTCATTGTCGGGCCACTTCTTGATCGACTTGTCGTAGTACTCGATTGCCTCTGCCCAGCGGCGGGCCGCTCGCAATTTACTCCCCTCCTGCTGTGCCTGTTGCTCATCGTTGGCAACGGTCTCAGCACGAGTAGTTCCGGCTTGAGCCAGCAGCGTCGGCGCACCGACGACACTGGCGGCGACGACGGCTGTCAGGACGACAATAGACCGCCGAAAGAGCGCAGAGAAAGACATGAAAAGCCCCTCAGATTCGTGGATCAAAACAGAGCACGCCGATCCCGCTCACTCCCCCTCGAAGTCAACGCTGGCGTGACAATGTGGCCCCGAATCCCTGTGGCAGGTCGTCATCAGGCGTTGCCCTGCGACGACAGCCGCGTTGTCGAAAGTGAATATAGGCCGGGTTTTGGCCGTGGTCAAACTGCACTCTTTATTGAGGCAACATTGCAACCCGGACAACAAGACGGGCTTCACAGGCAGGTTGCAAACGCTCTGACTGCAACGGTTTCACAACTTGCAGGCGACTCAAACGGTCAGGCAATTCGGGCGGTCAGCACGCAGAGAAATGCGGCGACGATGCGTCCGAACAGAGGACCGCTGCTCGCTGTGAACCTCGATCTGAGGTGAGCCGGGTGCCGTGAGGCCCCGGATTCTTCGCCGAAAAGTCCGGGGCCTCACGGCACACGGCTCGCCAAACCCCGACAGTTAGGCGAGCGGCAGGAAATCTTTTGGGTGTGACCCAACACTGTTCGGCACGGTGAATGGTGGGGGCTCGCATCGGCGGTCGAGCACGGGAAAATGATATGGTTGGCACGGCTTGGTGAACGATGCGGGGGC
>JAYVOX010000297.1:0-6882 GCA_043757695.1 Schlesneria sp. | reverse complement strand
TGTCCATAACGCAGCGTGTAGAGGCCCGTCGCGACATCTTGCCCACGGAAGTCAGTGAACTCCGACTTCTTCACGACCTCAATCACTCCCACAAGCTGCCCCGGCGTGAGCGGATACTTCACCGACAATGACGGTTTGAAGTCGGCCTTGGCATCCAATTGCTTGACCAGCCAAACAGTGCCAATCGTGGAACCACCTGCCGCGATCTGCTGCCCATTCGGATTCATGGCCGCAGCCACTTTGTCAGCCAATCCGCTCGGAGTCTTCTCAACGACGGTGAGCTTCCCTTCTTCGGCGGAAACGCAGGAAACGACCAAGAGTGTGAAGCCAGCAGTCGCAGCCCAAGTCCAACGGTTCATCAAGGTCTCTCCACAGCAAGTTGTTTGAATTGAGAACGAGAATCGAACCGATCCCCGGTAGGGTGCGTGAAGTCTTCGGAACGCACCAGATCAACGAACGACGTGTCGGACATGGTGCGTTCCGAAGACTTCACGCACCCTACTGAGTATCAGCGACGGAACGTCGCCAGGAACGCATTGCGCTGACCGTGAGTCGTCCACGTTCGGTCGAAGCCCTCGCCTGTATAGCTGAGCGTATTCGACAGAGCCGGGCTGATGTCACTGACTTTGGTGAGGGGCTGATAGAAGACTTGCTCGTTCGAGCAGACGCAGTCCCCCTTTTTCAGACCGCGCGTTTCGATGTTCGCGACCTCACCCGCACTGAACGTCCCCTTGCCCGACAGATGATCGTTCTCCAACTTGATCGGAGCCTTAATGATCTTCTTCACATCGGCCGTGAATTCCTTAGCCGTGTGCTTGGCAAACGCCACGAGGGCGTCGTGCTGAGCCTGCGTTGCACGTTCATCGACGAGGATGATCGACGAGATTTTGCCCGCGTGCATGTGGAAGAACTCGCTCGCCCCCATCGTCTTCTCCGACGTGACGACGATCGCGACCCCCAGCCCTTCAAGAGCGACACCGTTCCAGCCCCCCTCGTCAACCTTCCACGCCATGACCGCCTCTTTGCCAGCAAGGTCCATCTCGGCATTGGCGAAACAGGGACCGGTGTAGACATCGCAGGTCCGCGCCTCGATGTACTCGCCCGAAATCTGAGCGGCCGACAAAGCTGAGTCAACGCAGAAAAACACAACAATCAGAGACAGCAGACGCATGAGCTTGCTCCTTGAAAAATCGAACCCCGACTGGTGGAACGGCGAGGATTGTGTTCTGACCGGCGGGGAGCGTCAATCGGTGGGGTGCCAGATCTCGCCCCAGCCAGCGTCTGGGTTACATCGGTGCGATATCAGCAGCCGACACGCAGTGGCACATGCGCCAAACGAGTCAGACCGCGCCTTGGTAGAGGTACTTTTGGAAGTCCGTGAACGTGTCTTTGATCCGTTCGGGTTGGCCAAGATCGGCAACGGCGTCGGCGATCGCGTTGTTGTATTTCAATTTCAAGAGCGGGCTGAGCTTCTCGGAATTGAGTTCGCCCACGCCCACTTTGACGTATTGAGCCAGCACGAATTCAAGGAACGCTTGCTGCTTGTTGTCGAAGTGTGTGCTGATTTCGAGCTTCGCTCTGGCGGCTCGTTCTTCGCGGGTCAGCGGCGTCAGAGCAAACGCGACGTGCGCCAGCACGTCGAAGAGGTCGCTCTTCTCGGCGTCGATGATCCTTTGCATTTCGGCCATTTGTTCGCTGCCGAATCCCTTGTCGGCCAGTCCTTCCAGCAGCTTGGCCCGCGTGTCTGGTGAACTCCAAAGGGTTCGCAGGTCGGCTTCGTCGTGAAAGAATTCAGGGAACTTGCCGTAGAGGTTTTCCATGAATTGCGCCGCCGACATTGGCGTGCCATCGGGATGCCAGAAACTCGTTGCCATCATGTGCTGGATAGTTCGTTCCTTTCCGTCGGCCAGCTTGATCTGGACCTTCGTTGGATGTGGCCGTGGTTCACTGTTGCGATCCATGGGATTTATGGGAGGAATGGGAGTCATGATTCCCATCAATCCCATTCCTCCCAGGTCTTCGTCATCTTCAACCGGTTCGCCGTCCCATTCCGGGTCGGCAAAGTGGTGATGAGCCTTCACAAAGTCGTAAATCGTGAAGTAGTCCTTGCCGTCATAGAGGCGAGTGCCGCGGCCGACGATTTGCTTGAACTCGATGATGGAATTGATCGGACGCATCAGGACGATGTTTCGCACGTTGCGGGCATCAACTCCGGTCGAGAGCTTTTGCGATGTCGTCAGAATCGTGGGGATGCTCTTTTCGTTGTCCTGAAAGTCCCGCAGGTGTTGTTCGCCCAATGCCCCGTCATCGGCGGTGACGCGAACGCAGTAGTTCGGTTCCGTGCTCGTCTTCATTTGGTTGATGAGGTCGCGCACGGCGAGCGCGTGAAGTTGCGTGGCGCAGAAGACGAGCGTCTTTTGTCGCTGGTCGATCATCTCCATGAAGAGCTTCACTCGAAACGCTTCGCGTTCTTTGATCTCGATAATCTTGTTGAAGTCTTTTTCTTCGTAGCGTTTGCCCGTCTCGACTTCCCCTTCGATCAATTTGTCGTCTGGCGTGTAAACGTACTCGTCGAGCGTGGTCGAGATTTGCTTGACCTTGAACGGCGTCAGGAAGCCGTCGTTGATGCCGTCCTTCAGCGAGTAGATGTAGACCGGTTCGCCGAAGTAGGCGTAGGTGTTGACGTTGTCTTTGCGTTTCGGCGTGGCGGTCAGGCCGAGCTGCACGGCCGGCGCGAAGTAGTCGAGGATGCCGCGCCAAGTGCTTTCATCGTTCGCTCCGCCGCGATGGCATTCGTCGATGACGATGAAGTCGAAGAAGTCCGCCGGATACTCGCCGAAGTTGTAGCCTGGGGAATTTGCCACGTCGTCATTCCCGCGCAGGCGGGAATCCACCTCGCTGCTGGGCATTGCTGGATTCCCGCCTGCGCGGGAATGACGCGCGTTCGAGCGAGATGCCTCTGTCATAAACGTCTGAAAGATCGTGAAGAACAGGCTGCCATTCTTCGGCACCTTCCCTTTCTTCTTGATGTCGCCCGGTTCGATCCGCACCATCGCATCTTCGGGGAAGGCCGAGAAGGCGTTGAAGGCTTGGTTGGCAAGGATGTTGCGATCGGCGAGGAACAGGATGCGCGGGCGGCGCGATGGTTCGCGGCTCAGGTTCCAGCGGCTTTGAAACAGTTTCCAGGCGAGTTGAAACGCGATGAACGTCTTGCCGGTTCCGGTCGCCAACGTGAGCAGAATCCGCTGCTTGCCGGCGGCGATGGATTCCAGCACGCGCTCGATGGCGATGTCTTGATAGTAGCGGCCTTGGAAGTAGCCGCCCCGGTCTTCAAACGGGATCGCGGCGAAGCGGTCTCGCCAGGTGTTGGCTTCGGCGAAGATCAGGTTCCAAAGTTCGTCGGGGGTTGGGAAGCGCGCGACTTCTCCTTCGGGCGTGGCGAAGGAATGGGACTGATGGGAAGAATGGGAATCATGAATTCCATCAGTCACATGATTCCCATTCTTCCCATTGCCTAGCCCGCCCGCCGGAACCATATCAATCTGATAGACCCCTTGCCCATTGGTAGAAAACGCAAACCGCACGGCCAGCTTGCCCGCATAGTTCTTCGCTTGGCCAACTCCTTCGGTCAGCGCTTCGTCCCACGCTTTCGCTTCGACGACGGCGAGTTTCGTGTTGCGGTATTCCAGCACGTAGTCAGCGGTGAGCGACTTGCCGCGTCGGCCGAAGCCTTCGAGCCGTCCCGGTGCAATCGGATACTCTCGACGAATGCGACTTCCTTCGACGACACCCCAGCCAGCGGCAGCCAGAGCGGGGTCGATGTGTTCGGCTCGTGTTTCGGCTTCGTTCATGGGTATTCCGCGAAGGTGTTGCTTTCCCGGATCAGCAGTTTCAGAAACTTTGGATGCAGGAAGAGTTTCTCCCGTCCCACGACCTTTTCTTCCAGCACGCCGATCTCGGCCAGTTGTTTTAGGTAGCGTGATGCTGCACGTCTCTCCGCGATTTTCGCTTCGACGACATTCTGAATCCTGCAATACGGACGCTCGAAGAGCAGGTTGATCAATTCCAGGCTGTAGAACTTCGGGAGTTTCGTGCGGACGTAGTCAACCGTGTGCGCGGACAGAGTTCTGATCGCACCGATTTTCGCAGTGGTCCACAAGGCCGTCTCTTCGACTCCCTTCAGGATATAAAGCACCCACTCTTCCCACGCCTGTTCGATCGTGACTTTGAGCAGCAACCGATAGTAGTCCGCCTTGTGCTGAATGATGTACCGGCTGAGGTACAGGATCGGCAGGGTCAACAAGTTCTCCTGGATCAGGAACAGGCTGTTGACCACTCGGCCCGTTCGACCGTTGCCGTCCGTGAAAGGATGAATGGCCTCAAATTGATAGTGGCCGACGGCCATGCGGATGAGCGGGTCCAAGTCTCTGGCTTCGTGTAAAAACTTTTCCCAATTCGCCAGCAGGTTTCGCAGCAGGTCTTCGCCAACGGGGGGCGTATAAACGATTTCGCCCGTGGCTCTGGCCAGCGCCGTCCCCGGCACTCGGCGAACCCGCATTTCGATCCCTTTGATCATCGAGCAGACTTGCTCGGCGGTGCGGGTACTCAGCGGGCGCTTCGTCAACGCCCGGTATCCATCCAGCAGCGATTGACTGTACCGCAGAGCTTCCTTGGTGGCCGGGTCGGCGGTTTCCGCAGCGTGCCGGTATTGGAACAGCCGGTCGGATGTGGTGACGATGTTTTCGATTTCCGAACTCGCCTGCGCTTCCAACAGTGGCATGGTGTTGATCAGCATTCCCTGATTGGGAATTCGTTCCGCCGCCTGCTTCAGTTCGGCCAGCGCGGCGCGTGCCGGGATGCACTGCTTGAGAATCGCTTTGGTCTCAAGGTCGGTTGCCGGTGGTAACAGCGGCAACTCGTTGAACGGCGCGTCGGCGCGCCATGCAATTCGTTTTTTGGTCGGTAGTTGCGTCGCGCTTTTCATGCTGTGAGCTTATGTCGCCGGCAGTGACACGTCCACAAAACGTGTCACCGTTTTCGAGTTTTGATGCCACATTCAGAAAACATGTCATTCCCGGTGACACGTCGTCTGATCCTGTTCGGCCCCTGCCCTTCGCGGCGAACTTGTCAGCCGTCCTGACAAGTTGCCGCGTCGTCGAGTCCGACCGTCTTCGGTCTGGTAGAGGATCATCTCGGATTGAGGCAGCTCATCGGCCATCGGCTGTTCCTACAATTTGCTGGTCGAGGGATTCGGGGCGTTGCACTCATGGTACGAACCACGCATCGTCTTGGACGGCCTTCAGGCTCTCATCGACGGTCAGGGCATCAAATATCCCAACCCACTCGCCCGTATGCCGCAGAAAATAGAGTGCGAACTTGCCGTCGCCGAGGTATTCCAGCCGTGCAAAATTCGACTCAAATGTGGGAGCGAGAGCATTCGGGCCTGGGCAGGCGTAGGTGGCGACGAAGTAGAAATAGTTCCTGTTCCATTTCGTACCGATGTCCGTGATGTAGTTGAACGGCTCGTCTGGTTTGGGCGGCAGAATGTGCTTGGGTTTCAAGACGTTCTCGATCAGGTCGTTGGCCTTGGCCGCCAGTTCCGTCTTGATGACGTCAGGCACAGATGGCTTGGAACTCTTCGCAGGACTCATCACCCACGCTTGGCGCGGCTTTGGCATCGTAGTCACTCCCATGAAAGTCAACTGGCCCAGATTTGTTGTATCCGTGTGCTCCGTGAAATCCGTGGTCCTTCGTTTTGACGACGGATTTCACGGAGGGCACGGATGATTGGGGATGGAACAGTATCAATCACAGTTGCCCGCTAAAGGC
Organism: Schlesneria sp.; assembly: GCA_043757695.1. Lineage (GTDB taxonomy): Bacteria > Planctomycetota > Planctomycetia > Planctomycetales > Planctomycetaceae > Schlesneria. The sequence continues at coordinate 1,053 of JAYVOX010000297.1, read as the reverse complement.
TCGGTGCAACAGCGACTTCTTCAACGCCGCCAGCGCCGCCAGCTTTCGGGTGTAGAGGCTTTCCAGCCGTTGGGTTTCGGCCTTAACCTCATCCATCTTCTCGACGAGGCGTTGTTGCTCAATGGCTAAAGGCATCGGGAAGAGGAGCCTGTCGAACGTTGCGAGATTGATGTTCTCTCGCGCGCTTCCTTCGCCGTGTGACTTCACCGTGTCTTTGAAATGCTGAAGCATGTACTCCAAGAAAAACGGATTAGCCTTTTGGGGATCGACCGTCATTCCAATGACGCTGTCTGGAAAACAACCGTCAAAACCGAGGACTCCCGACTCGCCAATTGTTGCTCCGACGATGGCGATGCCGACCGTTCCCTTTGGCCATAGTTTGCTCTGTGCGAGCCCCTTTTCGTTGTACGTCTGCGTGTATGTCGTAATGACGTGATCAGCGTTGCTGATGTCGCCGGTTTGAATAAATGGATAATTGCCGCCGTAGAGCGAAGGCTCATTTCTGGGACGATGCCGCGATTTGCCACGGCCGAAAGTCACACAGACATCGGGTATTCGCTTCAAGGCCCAGCCGTCGCCGCGTCGCGTGAAGACGGCTTGGAGGTGGCTTTCGAAGAGAGCACGGGCGTTTTGGAGGTTCTTTTCGGCGTTGGCTTTGGCGTTGGCGATGGATTCAAATGCTTTGTCGAGGATGGAGACGATGCGTTTTTGTTCGGGGAGCGGAGGAACGCCTATCTCTAATTCTTTGAGAAGGCGGTAATGCCGCGCGTAGCCGAGCGAACTAAAGTTGACTGCACGTAACTGGTAATAAAAAAATTTGGGATAGAGGAAATCGCGAGGCTGCAAAATCTTTACTCCATCTGCACCTAGAACGAAATCGAAGTCCACATACTTCAGGACTTGAGTATGGTCTCCGAAGATAACTACCGGAGTCGAAACCTTAAACAAATCAGCCTCGCCATTCCAATAACCGTTCGTAAACTCTGCCTCTTGGGAAACGATCGGAAATCGGCCTTCGCCGAGAAATTCCTTCCGCTGAACCTTGCGAGTGTA
>JAYVOX010000296.1:0-6882 GCA_043757695.1 Schlesneria sp. | reverse complement strand
GGACTCGTCGGCCTTGTCGTGGCGTTGGCCTTCTGTTGGGTTTGTCGCGACACGCCGAAGCGGCATCCGTGGTGCAACGAAGCCGAGCGGCGTTTGATCGACGATGAAGCCACGTTGGCGGCGAAGGCGCGTGAGCCACGAGACGCTCCGTTTCCGTGTCGGGCGATCGTCACGAGTTTCAGTCTGTGGGGGAACAGCGCGATGCAGTTCTTCACCAACATCGGCTGGCTCTTCGCCGTGACGTGGTTGCCGAGGTATCTCGACAAAGTGCACAGCGTGCCGCTGGCTGAACAGGCGTTGATGACGGCCGTGCCCACGGCAGCGGGAATCGTGGGGATGTTCTTCGGCGGCTGGTGGACCGACTTCTCAGTGAGAACCGTGGGCCTCAAATGGGGACGGCGGTTGCCGATCACCTCAACGCGGTTGATCGCGGCGTTGGGTTACGGCATCTGCCTCGTTCTCGGCCTGACTTGCACGCCCGATCCGACCACGCGCTGGTTGCCGTGGGCCATCGTGATGGGCCTCAGCGTGATGGTGATGGGCGTCGATCTCGGCGTCCCCGCGACATGGGCTTACGCGCAGGACGTGGGAGGCAAATACACCGGCTCGATCCTCGGCTGGGCCAACATGTGGGGCAACCTCGGCGCGGCGGTCGCACCACTGATCTACAACGCCGTCCTTGGCGAGACGCCAACGCTCGCGCAATGGAACACAATGTTCGCCGTCTGCGCCGTGGCGTTCGTGCTGTCAGGCCTGTGCGGACTGGTCCTCGACGCGACGAAGCCGATCACCAGCGACGTGCAGTGAGACGCCCGTGGGTGGGAGAAAGGCTTCGTAGGATGGGCACTCTTGCCCGTCCGTTTTGAGTCCGAAAAGCGGGACGGACAAAAGTGCCCATCCTACAAAGCAGTTCGCTCTTCAACCTCGCCGCTATCGCACCTTGGCCTTGAAGGTCACGACGCCACCGGTATTGGGCTGGAGCGGTGCGGTCAGTTCCCAAGCGAGGACGAGGCTTCCTTCGCCGTTGTCTTCTACGACCAGCCGACCGTCGCGATCTGAGGTCGCGCTGTCGTCCACATAGAGCAGGCGCGGCGTCAGGTTATCGACGATGCGAACATGGTGAACGGCGTTCGGGCCGAGGTTGTCGTAGCGAAGCGTGAACTCGATGACATCGCCCGTCTGAGCCGTGTTCTTGTCGGCGAGCTTCACGATACGGAGCTTGCCCGGTTCGTCCGACTTCTTGTCATCGATGCCGACGATCGTGGCGACGTGAGCCTCATAGACACCTTCCATCGCCGAGTCGGTCTTGCCTTGGATCACGGGGTATTCTTCACGCGACCATGTCAGTCCGGACTCGATGCCGAAGTTCAACCGGGCGACATCGCGCCGTTCGAGCTTGCCGAATTCGACGAAGCTCAAATCTTGATAGACGTTGATCAGCTTCTCATGAATCGCGAGTCGCTTCGTCTGCAAGACATCGCCCTGAAGCTGTTCGCTTTCGAGGCCACCCGCTCGCGATCGGACCAAGACGCGACCCGTCATCTCCTGCTTGACGTGATGCGACGCCTTCAGCCTCGTGTGCATCGCATTCGTTCCTGCCGTGTGATCGACATCGGCGATCCGGTTGAGGTGCGAGTCCTCATGGGGACGACTGACGGTGCGCACGGTCGAGAAGCGCGGTGCATAGACGCAGACACGGTTCGACGCCTTCACCCGGTTCTTGCCTCGATGATCGGTGAACTCGGCCACGGTGTCCTCCGTGTCGAGCCCCTGTCGATTGAACGAGTCGTAGTGAACGGGCAGCGCGCGGTCGCCGCCGTCGCAGAGGTACTCGTCGGGATACTTCTCCAACAGGAGCGTGCTTTCGCACTGACAGCCGACCATGCCGGGCGCAAAGGGATTCGGGCACGGTGCCGCCCAACGTGGCTCGGGCGGGCACTGGTTGATCGTCATCCCCGGTGGGCAATCGGCGACGCGACGGTTGAGTTCAGCGCTGGTTTGCTCGATCTCTTCCAGTCCGTTCAACGCAGCGTGGCTGACTTGTTGGACCGCGTTGGCTGAGCGAGCCGCGGGTCGGGGACTCGCGCCACGATCGGGATTGAATTCTGGATTGAACGAGGACGTGGAGTTCTGTTGAGGCTTCGCGGTTCGAGGCCGCGACAGACGGAACACGCCTGCGGCTGCCGTCGGAAGCGAATCGTTCTGTCCGCGCGTCGTCGTCGTCCAATCTTCGGTGGTCTGATCGACGGCGGCTTGATCGGCAGTCGCCTCGACGCGATCACTCGCCTCTTCCGTGAACGAGAGTTGTTGAATCTGAGCATCTCGCTCGGAACGTGTGGCTCCGTCGCGGCCCGTCGTTTCGCGATAGACCGCTTGAAACGTCCCGCCCGCCGCTGTGCTGTCCGCAGACGGAGTCGTTCGCACGAGAGAACGCGATCCGGCACAGGCACAGCACGCGAAGGCGAGTACGGCCAAGCTGCTGATGCGAGTCGCTCGTGACAGAACTTGAAGAGGGTGAATCATCTCGAACCTCAGACTGACGATGGGGGCGATGATGGCGCAAACTTCCGAAGTCTGCGGAGACTTCGGAAGTTTTGAGATGGCCTGGAATGAACTTGAGCCGCGAAACGGTGGCAGGTTTGTCGTCACAGTTTGCTGCCGCCGCTTTGCGGCTCAAGTTCGATCTCGAGTGTTTTCCTCGGGCTGACGCCCGAGGCTATCTGCTCGCGTCGATTCGCGACTTAAGAAATGTGCAACTGCTAAAGTCACGCTGCGGGCTACTTGTTCGTGTCGTTTCGAGCTGAGACGCGCTGAATGAAGGGCTGCTTCGCTCCGGAGGCGCGGGCTTGTGGACGTAGCGCGGGTTGCGAAGTGTGGGCTTGTTCGGGCTTCACCGTCAGACGGATCGGTCCACCGGGACCGAAGAACTGCGGATCGGGTCGCAGCGGATCGGGCGTTCGTCCACCGAGTCTCACGATGGCCATCGGGCGGCCGAGCGAGTCGGCTTCGGCGAGTGCATTGCGCGACGGTTCAATCGTCTGGATGCGCTGCAAGCTGTCGAGCATCGTCGTCGGCACGCGGTCGGGTTGTTCGAGGTAGATCACCTTCGTGACAAGCCGTCCGTTCGCAGCCCACTCAAACTCTTCATCCGTGAATTCAAAGTCGATCGGGAAGTCTTCTTCGCGACCGTTCGGGGGATGGAGGCGGTCCAGCAGTTCGATCGACGGATAGAACTCGATGCCGGGAAAGTCTTCGAGGCCGCTCACCTTCAGACGATAGATGTTGCCGACGAGCAAGCCGACTTGAGCGGGTGCGGCTGCTTCAATGGGACGCCCGGCCGCTTCGTAAAACGTGACCGTTCCCGCCGCAGGCAAGCTCACTCGCACCGGCTGGAACTGAACCGGACGGCCTCGACCGACATTGGCGGCCCATTGAGCGGCCGTGCCGGGGGGAGTCATCTGGTTCAACGGGAACTGCCGTCCATCGACAGCCGGGTACTGTTGGGCAGCGACGAACGAGTTCGTGGTCAGGGCGACCACGAGCAGCGAACAGAGGGCAATGAATGGCGTCATCCGAATCACGATGCGCGGCCCTTGTGAGATGGCGGGAGAGGAGAATTGCGAGTCGGCTCTGTGGTGACCCAAGTGTCTGTCCGGATAGGCGAAGGCCATCCCTTCCGTAGGGTGGGCACGGCCCACCATCAACGACCGATTGTGGTGGGCCGTGCCCACCCTACAGGGATCCGGACGGACACCTAGAGGAGGGGACTCTGGCCCCGCCCGGTCCTCAGCGAACCGGGCGTCACTCACGCTCGAAACATCGGCCCGGCTGATGTGAGTCAGGCCGGGCCGATGTTCGAGACGGGTCGCTGTCTTGCGGATTATTGCTGACCCGGTGGGCAGTAGGCTGCACCGGCACCGCCTCCGCCATTCCAAGCCGGGTTGGACAACTCGCCGGGCGAGTAAACCGGATGCTTCTCGGTGTACTCGATGTAGTTGACAGGTCGAGGCAGGCTCAGGCCAGGTTCGTGCTTCACGTCGATCAGCACCGAATCGACCGGCTTGGGAATATCTTGGCTGGTCCGATTGCGAACGCGGTGTTCTCGCAAGCTGGCTGGGCCACCGTAAGGCAAGTGAGTCGGACCAGCGAGACCGATGGGGGTACCGGTGATCGGCATTCCCCACGCTTGCAGGTTCTGACCGGCGATCGGCTGACCGGGCATCCCCGATCCGGCCATCATCATCGCTCCAGGAATACCGGGGGCACCTTGTCCAGCAGGACCGATCGGCAGCGGTGGCAACAGCTCACCCTTCTCGCCATCGACTGAGTGATAGCCGACTTGTTCGAGTCCGTTGGGACCCATCACAGCCATTGGCTTGCCACCCGGTTGGCCGGGCATTTCGAGGTCCATGTTGCCGATCCGCAAGACGGCCATGATTGTGCCGCGTTTGTCGGCTTCCTGGATCGGATCGACTCCGGGATCGAGCCGCGTGGAGACGAGGGTCTCGACGTTGGCGATGGCCAACTCTTGATACCGTGCATCGGGTAGATAGATGACCTTGGTGACGAAGTTATTGCTCTCGATTTGTTCGAGGTCTTCTTCCGTCATTTGCAGCGGCACGCTGTTGTGAGACAGATATGCTTCCGTGTTCGGATGGCCGGGATAAATCATCAACGTCGGGTAGAGGGCCAGTCCCTCGCGACCGGGAACGTTGGTGACCTTCAACCGATAGGTCGCCCCTTGGAAGAAGTTGTACCGAGCGGGTGTGACCAGTTGATTCTCGGCGTAACCGCCGGGAATCTGCCAACCGACGTGCATGCCATCAGGACCGACGAACCGGACCTGAGTGGTACTCGGAGCCATCGGCCTCCCAGCCATCATGCCACCGGGACCGCCCGCCATGCCGACCATGCCCGGCATGACGCCAGGGCCAGGGCCGTCCACCATCGGGCCAGGCCGCTGCAACATGGCAGCGGGTGGAGCGTGATACTCGCCCTTACCCGTGTGTTGGTTTCCATCCATGGCGCAGCCGACGCACACAACGACGACCGTGCCCAACGCCAGAAAATAACACTTCATCGCGACCCCTCTCGGTAACAGGCTCCGCGACTCCACGTGCTGCGCGTTGGCGAACACTCGCCAACCATCGGCAACACGTCTGAATCGGCCGTCCTTGCCGAATTCCGTTTGACCAGCCTTGTGACACGATTCTCCGTCGACCGTTGCAATGCTTCACAGTTAGAATGCCGCCCGTTGCGAGCGTCCGGTCAGGTTGAAACTCGCGTTCCACCCGGCGTAGCACTCGTCCCAGACATCTTGCCAATTGTGGCAACACTTCGCGGTCTGTTCTCTTTTCGGAAGGATGCCCTATGTATCTTTGGCAAATCCGTCACATTCCGATCCGTAGGCAAACTTTCCTCAGATTCACAGCTCTTCTCGGGCTTCTGCTGCTATTTGTGGAGTTATCTGGCGAAGGGGCGCGACTCGCCGTCGGCCAAGGCGACGAGAAGTCCGCAACGGAATCCAAGTCGGCGAGGGAGTCGAAGTCGAGTCCCTCGCTCGATCAGTCTGCCGCGACTGCCTTCGTCACCAAGGTGCATGAGACCCTGAAGAGCCATCCGTCCGTGCGCGCCGACATCGAGCAAACCATCTCGATCGGTGGCCAACCTTTTCGAGCGACCGGACGTTACCTCACGAGCGGCCCGAAACTGCGATTGGAGTACTTGATCAAGCCCAGCGAAGGGATCGACGGGGCGTTAATCGAAGTCTGCGACGGCAAGGAATTGTGGAGCCAGGTGACACTAAATGGTGCCAAGCGAGTCACCCATCGCGATGTTCAACAGATCAAAGCGGCGGTCGCTTTGACGAAGAGCGTTCCGGACGCCGTCCTCTCCGCTGAGCTGGGTTTGGGAGGACTGACCGCACTGTTCGCGTCGCTCGAACGAACGATGATTTTTGAAGCAATGAAAGAGGGGACCGGGGCAGGCCAAACTCAGACTGTGGTGCAAGGACGCTGGAAGCCCGAAGTTTCGAGTCGATGGAAGCGACGCCCAGAGGATCCGCTGCCTGCATACATTCCAGACCTCGTCCGCATCGTTGTCGATTCGCGTACACTATTCCCCGAGCGAATCATCTACCTCAAGAAGCAGTCAGAGAAGGAACTCGCGGCTCAGGCTGCGGCCCCACTCGCGAAAGACAAACCTTCTAAGGACGGCATCGTGAAGGAAGGTGTCGTGAAAGATGACACGGAGAAAGACGCCACAGTCAGAACGAAAAAAGGCTACCGCACCATCATCAGTCTGAAGTTCCACAACGTGGAACTCGACGCGACAATCGATGAGCAAGAGTTCACATACACCCCGCCCGAAGATGTCGTCCCCGAAGACATCACCCGCCAATACCTCGACCGTATTACGAAGAGTGCCGAGACCGAACCCGTTCTTCCCGGTTCAGCGTCCCCCAAGCCCAAAGCCAAGTGAGCCAGTCTTGCCCGCTCACTAAACAACCGAAGTCTCCAAGGACTTCGGTTGTTTTTACGCTCGTTCGCTGTCGGCGCGGGCCTCCGGACCCCGCCGAAACGTCCGACCGAAGGTCACCGCCTCAGCCTGCCACACAACCGATACTCGGACCACTTCAAGGCCACGCATTCACTTTTCTTCCGCGAGACCCCATCCGTGCCTGATAACTATGACGCCATCCTGATCGTCTCCTTTGGTGGCCCCGAACAACGTGACGATGTAATCCCGTTCTTGGAGAACGTACTGCGCGGCAAGCCAGTCCCACGCGAACGGATGCTCGAAGTGGCCGAGCATTACTACCACTTTGGCGGAGTCAGCCCGATCAACGGACAGGTGCGAGACTTCATCGCCGCACTGCGTCCG
>JAYVOX010000295.1:0-6883 GCA_043757695.1 Schlesneria sp. | reverse complement strand
GGGTGGCTGAGTGAGGCTTCGTCCACCGCCCCGGAGAAGCCGCGCACGCTGGCCGAACGGTATTCGTTGGAGAAGCTCATCGGCAGCGGCGGGTACGCCCAGGTGTGGCGAGCCTACGACCTTCAACTCCACCGCCACGTCGCCGTGAAGGTGCCGAAGCCGAGCCGGACACTCACCAACGAGCAGGTCGAAGACGTACTGACGGAAGCCCGGCAGATCGCCCGACTCCGACACGTCAACATCATCACCGTCCACGACGTGGTCAAAGAAGGGGCAGGCTACTTCATCGTCACCGACTGGATTGACGGGGAGTCGCTGGCCGAGCGGTTGGAGCGTGGCCCGATGTCACCCGTCGAGGCCGTGAAGCTGCTGGCCGAGGTCGCCAGGGTGATCGACTACGCTCACTCCCAAAGTGTCATCCACCGCGACCTGAAACCGGCGAATATCTTCCTCGATAAGGCGGGCCGACCGCATGTTGGCGACTTCGGGTTAGCCCGGTCTACGCAGGAACTCCTCGACGGCAGCGACCGCCGAGGCACCCTCGCCTACAGTTCGCCCGAACAACTCGAAGGCCAGCCCCTCGACGGGAGAAGCGACATCTGGGCATTAGGCGTCATCCTGTTCGAGATGCTCTCGGGCCGGCAGCCGTTCGCGGACGACAACCCCGTGCGGCTGCGGCAGACGATCTTCTCGGGAACACCGCCCGCGTTGCCCGGCGTTCCCGAACCCCTGGCCGAAGTCTGCCTGCATTGTCTGGCACGAAAGCCCGAAGGCCGCTTCGCCCGTGGAAATGATCTCGCTCTGGCCCTTGAAGCCGCGTTGCGACCCATGAAGGCCCGGCGATGGGTTGTCCCCGTGGGTATCCTTGCCCTCGCTGTGATCGTGGTCACGGCGTGGGCTTCGTGGCCAAAGTCTGGGCCGGAGCGCGGCGACACTCTTCCGACTGTTTCCCAGACCGATCCACCTGGTCTGAAGAAGCCAGCGGTCGAGCTTCCAGCCCGTGATGACGCCTTCCGAGTGCTTCGCGGTCACGACGGGGCCGTGCGCTCCGTGGCCATCACTTCGGACGGGAGCATGGTCGCCAGCGGTGGAGAGGACGGCCACGTTCGCCTCTGGCCGCTCCAAGGCGGCGAGGTCACGATCCTTGAACACGATGGCGCGGTCAACGCCGTCCGCTTTGGCCGACGAGGGCATACGGTCTTGACGGGGACTGCGAAGGGAAGTGTCACTCTGTGGGGGTTGCCTCTCCGAACGGATGCCGAGCGGATCGCGGCAGGGCTTCGCCTCCTGTCTCCTCCGCTTGCCGGCCCTTGGCCTTTGCTGACGGGGTGCGCCCCCTTGCCCGAATCGCCGTGGAAGATCCGAACTTTCCCGGCCCAGGTGGGCAGCATCAAGGCGGTGGCGCTCTCGGCGGACGGACGGTTCGTCGCCTGTGCCGGCGCGGAGAAACTCGAAATCTGGGAAGTCGGCGGCAACGACCCGTTGACAGTCGCCCGCACGCCCGGCGAGACGATCCATCACTTCGGCTTCCAGAACGACGGGCTTCTCCTCACGGCTTTCGGGTTCGGGGCCGAGAAGAGGATGACGACGCGGTCGTGGGTCATGACGGAGGTGAACGACCTGTGGGTTGCTTCGCCACGACCGGCGGGAAAGAACCTCGAACTCTTCACCGATGTGCGCGGCTTTGCCACGTCGACGGATCGCAACGTCGTATTGGTAACGCAACCCCTGGCCGTCCGCGTCTTCACACAGGACGCCAGAGCAAAGGGCTTGCTTCTGACCGGCTCGTTTGAAAGCCCGAAGGCCGCTTTGGAAACCTCGATCCACTTGCGGGATCAACGGGTCGCTACCGTGGCCCAAGATCGAACGCTTCGCGTCTGGCAGACGAAGAATCAAGCGGAGTTGGCCACCTTGCAGGGGCATACGAAGGCCATCACCGGCATCGCCGCGAGCGCGAAAGGCGACATCATCGTCACGTCCTCCGAAGACGGCACCGTTCGGCTCTGGAAAACGCCATAATTTCAAGGCTCGACCAGCGACTGTGACACTCCGCGCAAGCCGAGCGAAGATGCTCTATCGTCGCCGTTGACACAGCTACCGCCACCGTGATCGGCAACGGCGAACACAACATCATGATGCAGTCAGAGCGGTGAATTCCAACGCGCTGTAGTCCAGTAGCGTCCCATACACCTGCAAGCGAACGCCGGTCTTTCTGTTCAGAATACCTTCCTTCGTGGCTTCGTTTCCTCCAGGGTCAAGAGATTTAGGCGAGCCTCTACAAAGGAACCCTCCACCGGACCGTCCCCAAAAACGCTATTTTCCACGTCAAGTCTCAACGCCTCCGCGATGTATCTCCTCATCGCTTCCTTGCTGATACTGCCGACTTCATCCGCTGCTAGAGTGAAGCTCACTTCGGCTTTGAATGTCCGAATGGCCTTGCCCTTATACTGCTTGTATTGGATCGCGGAGCATGCCGTCGCAGCCGCTCGGTAGTTGGAAAAGATTTTCGCGTTGTCGCGGATCTTGCTCCAATCCGACCCTGTCCAATACGCGAAATCGCCTCGTTGCAAAAGAAATCGGCGGGCGTGGTCCGCGCCAACGTACCTCAGCATTACGGCATTCTGGTTCTTATTCACGGCGTTTCTCCTCGTTGGAAACCAACATGTTTTGGAAATTGTGTCGTCGGCACACTATTTGGGCCGACACAGAAATCGTGCCGATGTCCAGAGTCGCATCTTCGCGTACTTTCCCTCGAAGGTGCCGATCTTGGTCTGCTGATCCGGCGGCAAGGCGCAGTACCACTTCCAGAGGCTGTTGATTCCGAGAAGGAGGTCAGTCTCCCTGATGCGTTCCGCCTCGGCGACTGCCTCAGCCAGGGAGTTCGCATGGATTACCTGTGACCGTCCAAGCAACTCTTCGACGGCCCGCCGAGCTTCTTCGCGGGTGACGGGCTTGCTTACAAAGTTCATGACTTGGCTCCGGGGTGGTGAATAGAGAGCTTCGACAATATGCGGTAGACCTGTTGCGGACTGGCTCGGACTATCGAGGCGACCTCCAAGATCGTTAAGCCAGCTTTCCGCACACGGATCACCTTGGCGATCCGCTGCCGGTGCCGATACCGGCCAACGAGTTCGGGGTGCATCCTTACCAGAGCGCACGGCAGCAAGCTGAAGATCTGCTCCACCTTCACGCCTTTTGTCGTCACCTCGACGGCGAACGTCATCATTTCTGCGGGGGTCAGGCACAGATCGGACAGGCTGCGAATTATGACCCGGTTGACGTGGCCACGGCGGATCTCGTCAAAGAGCCGTGCCAGGGCCGGGCGATTCGGCTCCGTGTCCACGAACAACTGAAGGTCGGAGGCAGTCACGCTCTCCATCAGGAGATTGACCAAGGCCCAAAAATCGGCCTGCTTCCCGAGGGGACCGAGAAATGCTGGCCAGTAAAACGCGGTTGTCATGATCGTTACACGGGCCTCGTCGCCTCATCTCGGAAACGGTTCAAATCAGAACCACACGTCTTCGTCATTTGGCGGTGCCGGCGGCTCACCGAGCAAGTTCCATCGTTCGAGATCGCAGTAGGTGTTCCTTGCTGCCTCCAGCGTCTTCAGGACATCATCTTCATTCAGCGGCCAGTATGGGCCTGGTCGCAGCGTGGCGAGAAGGCTGACGAACTCATCGTGGCACCATGCACCGGAACTGTCCCATATCCAGCGATGGGGTTCACCCGAGGTCTTGCCATCGTGACAAGTTTTCCGTTTCGGTCATCCGCTTTTCCTCATACACATCAGCAACGAAACCACCAAAAGATTTCGCGCAGAGTCTGCCGCTCGCCACTCTCCGGCGTGCGACACACCACACACGCCACTGATCCACCCGTCTCGGAAACCGTCGAAGGTGGCGATTTCCGAGACGAGCGTTCCGGCAGCGTGTAGGGTCGCCCCACTGGAAGTAGCAGACAGATCCCCGTGCGTGGCAAGTCTCCCTCGCTTTCCCGTGCCGCGACGGTGCATTGCCCGATGCCGAGAGGTAAAGGCCCACGTCCAGTGCTGTCACGGCGAGGGACTTCTGAACGAAAAGGTGCCGGTGCTGTACGAGAGCGTCGATGCTGCTGGACCGTTCGTTCAATGGGACGACATCAACACTTTGCTGCCCTATGCCGAAATGGTGGCCGAGTGGAAGACGGCGATGGCCGGAAAGCTCAATGCCATCGTGCAGCAGCGGCGTGAGCAGATCAAGGAACTTCGAGCGGAGATTCGGAGGACGAGGGCGGAAATGAAGGAACGCGGCATCAAGCGGACTTCCTGTTTCAACCGTGTGAATGGCGACACCTACAGATACAACGCGGCGATGTTCCAACTCGAACCTCGCATGAAATCGCTCGTTGGCGGCGAGCAATGAAGGGCTGCGACTTCACGCCCAGGCTCGCTAATTGTCGGCTTGAAAAGCGGTTCAGTGAGGAAAATGTTGCCCAACGGTGGTTGGTAGAATCCATCGAGTGGCATCGAGGCTTACCCGTTGGAGGGATAGATACCCAAGTCTTGATGGTTCCGAACGGAAGGACAGAGCATGTTCAAGTTTCACGAATACCTGGCGCGACGTGACGGCATCAGCCTGGAGGAGGCCGCACGCCGATCATTGGCTCGGACGTGGGAACTGGCTCAGACGGGCAAAGTGATGGTTTTGATCACGGCGTTCGTTCAGGGTCTGTCGCCCGACAAGAACGCCGCACGAAATGCCGTCCTTGCCAGCAGCATCAGGGACGCCAAGTTTGGGTACACGCCGCTCTATGGGTACTGGGCCTACGAAACACAAGATCCCGAGACGGGCGTCACAGCGAAGAAGAAGGCGAGAGAGGACACATTCTTGGTGTCGGCTCCCAAGAAAATCCCGAACGCCGAGTTGCGGTCCATCGTTCTTGGGTGGCTGGAGAGGTTCAATCAGGAAGCGGCGGTGGTCAAATATGGGGATTCCGACATCGCCCACTTGCTGGTCGCCAACGGCGAAGAGAAGCCACTGGGCCGGTGGTCGATCAACCGACTGGCCAGCATCTACAGCCAGATGCGAGGAGGAGGCGACAAGCCCAGCCGAACGTTCGTCTTCGAGGCTGCGGACGATCATTCGTGGTCGGTTCGACTGGCCATGAATGCGATGGCCGGCGAAAAGTAGCGGACGCCGCTCGGGCCGGAATAATCCCGCCCGGTCAGTTGTTCCTCGGGGTGAAGTCCGTCTCGATGCCACCGAGAAGCTCGGTCAGATCGAGCCAGGAGTTGTCGCAGATCTCCTGGGCGGCGATTCCGTATCGAACCTGCCATCTTTCGATCAGCCGCCGAGCCTCATCAATCGACGTGCAGACGCGACTGACGAGGACGCGATCTGCCTCGTCGGTGACGGTCGTGAGGATGGAGTGAAAGTCGATGCCCCAACGGTTCAAGTAGATGAATTTCATGCTGTTGTCCTCGGCTGACACCCGCGAAAAGGCCGGCGACTAACCCGCCGTCCTGCGCTTCTTCGTGTACTTCGTCTTGTACTGCCCACCGCTCGCAAGCAGTTCTTCCATGTGCTGGGCGATTCCCTTGAAGCATCGTTGTGGGAACGGGGCTTTCCTGCCGTTGAACACCTCAAGAAACCAGTTGGTCAGGAACTCGGCACGTTGAAGGCGTTGCTTGATTGTCATGGATTTGCTTCTTCCAGCCTCACAAAGGTTTATCGTTCTTGGCCTTCAACAGGGAACCTTGACGGGCGATGCAGAGGACTGCCGCCGGGGCTTCGGGCGAACACCACGCTGCTGAATCTGAACCCTCAGCAACTCCCCAAAGAAGCTGGTCAAGACGCTCTTGACGTGGATGGGTTGATCGTTGAACGTCTGGACGCTCTCGCCCAGGCAGACGTAGATGCTCTGGCCTTCCTCGGCGGTGAGCAGCCCGGACGCCACGGCGAGAGACTTCGCCTGTTGGAACTTGACGTATTCGGTCAGTTCCATGTCCAGCGTATTGTGAAGGTCGCGGACTTTTTCGGCAGTGGTCAGCCCTTTGGCGATGCGGTCGGCGATCTGAGCTTTCATTCGGGCGAAGGCTTCCGTGATGCGATTGGCCATGACTCGTTCTTCCGTGCATGTCGTTACGACACTACACGTCGGCGAATCGACAGTCTCGGAAACGTGTTGTATGCGCTTTGGCTGAGTTTTGACGGTACTGACATGTCTCAAGCGACAGCCAACCCTTCCACGGTCCGTCTTGGGCCGTCGCGCAATGCGTGCCGCTTCGTACCCCTCTTGCACGGTTTCCGAGACGAGTCTTTCAACGGCGTGTTCCTGATGTCCATCACAGGCCACCAGGAGCGATAATGATGACTGGCAAGATCGAAGCTGTTTACGTCCGCAAAAGTTCCGAGCCGCAAGAGGAAGCATCCCAGATCGACGCCATTAAGGAGTTCCTCGACCGACAGAAAATCCACGTCGCCGAAGACAACTGGTTCGTGGAAGTGGGGCAGCGACACCGACCGGAGGACCGCCCGAAATTCCAACACTTGATGCGACTGGTTGAAGGTGGGATGGTCAATCGTGTTTTCGTCTGGAAGCAAAACCGTGTCGTGTCAGGCGTAAAACTGTGGTTCAAGTATCTCTATGAGTTCGAGTCTTCTGGCACCCAACTCATCGACGTAATGACGGGGCAGGACTTGGCATCCGACGACGTGGCCGTCGAAATCACAACCACGATCAACGCCCGCAAAGCCCGCGACGACGTGCGTCAACTGGCCGAAGATGTGATGCGCGCCAGGGTCAGTCTCGCAAAAGAAGGGATGCCGCAAAGCAAGCAAGCCCCGTTCGGCTTCGACAAGGCATACTTCGACAGCAAGGGCCAGCACCTTTGGACGACGCATCT
>JAYVOX010000294.1:0-25740 GCA_043757695.1 Schlesneria sp. | reverse complement strand
TGCGACCACCGCAGGTCACGGTTCCACTCCAACGCGTTCATGCTGAGATCGAGATGCACATCGAAAATAAACACGGGATCGCTCATGAGGGCCTTTCGCGGGGGAGGACAAGCCAAACAGCAGCGGCAAGTTTCTAACAGTTGGCCACTCGTGGAAAAAGCGACTCGATTGACTGGATGCCATGCGAGTCGAGTCTGACAGTCGCGAAGAATGTGCGGCGTCCATACGACCAACTGCCTGTATTCCCCGCACAATCGAACAGATTCACGTTGTGGACGGTTCGCTTTCACCTGATATTCGTCGTCCCAATCGGACTCCGAGGAATAACGAGTACTCCCGGCTCCACTTGGAATTCATCCGGGCCAATCTTGTTCGCGCGAAGCACTCTCATGAATCCCAGCCAGATCATTCAGGCCGTCTACGACTTCACGAAGTCCATCTTGAGAATCCTGAGGCAACAGCATCGAGTGGTTCTTGATGCCCTGTTTCTGACCGTGGCGATTGTGGTCTGTTGGATGCTGTGGACTGGCTCCAGCTCCGATCTCGTCGTGTATGTGGGGCAGCGCGATTCGTCGAGTGCGCGGGCGGGTAAGAGTATCGCGGCGGAACTGCGGCGCACGGCGTCTCCCAGTGGCGTCCCGTATCGAGTGCGACTCGTCAACACCAACGGCTTTGAAGACATTCGTCAGTCCGTCGAGAATTCCGTGGATGGAATCGCGATTGGTTTCCTGAGTGAGATCGAGAACAAGCAGGGTGATACCGAGGACAAGCGCGGACCGCTCAGCGCACTGTTGCCACTCGACTGGGACTATTTGCACGTGATGTGTCGCGTGGAGTTCTTGCGGTCCATTGAAAGCCGCACGGGCAAAGTTCCTCAAGACTTGTCTGAAGTCTTGGGCTATCTCGGCAACACCAAACATCGGGTCTTCTTCGGGCCGCTGGGCAGTAACTCGGCCAAACTGGGCGAGATCATTCTGAGCCAATACAACCTTAACACGGCCGATCATTCCGCCACGACGCTTGCAGATTGGGCAGGCATGAGACAGGCGTTCAAGGAAAGTCAAATTGACCTCGCGTTCTACTGCGGCCCGGTCGGATCGAAGACCATCATGACGATGGCTGGTGATGAAACGGTGGCACTGATTGGCGTAGGGCCGATCGCGGAAGCACTCGCCCTGCAACAGAACATGGTCGTTGTTCCCGCCAGACTCCCGGAAAACTTGGCTCGCGCCGATGTCATTCCTCCGCTCGCCGCCGGCGCGATTCACGGCACCGATACAGGCGAAGCGAGGTCGCTTCCCATTCCGTTTTGCTCGAAGGAGCTGAACACGGTCTCGGTGCGACGATTCTTAGTTTGCTCCAGTTCGCTCCCGACCGCCGACGCCTATCTGATTGCACAGGCGGCCAAGAAGTCGCTGGAAGGAGATTATTTGATCGACCTCAAACAGGATCGGCCTCCCTATGTTCGCAACGCTCCGACGCCACCATCTCACATGCCACTGCATCCGGGGACGGAACGGCTGCGCGACCAAAAGCCGCTGATCTTCTGGTCTGATCCGCAGACGTGGCCGAGTTGGTTCCAGCTCGTGTTGTGTGGGCTGGCACTCACGATGGGGATTGAACTGTTGCGACAGGGGCAACGCAAACTGGATGAACTCGCAGGGCTGGCTCTTCCCGTCTCAAACACCGCTCAGTCCTGTCCCGCGCCTGTTGTCTCGACCAGCGACCAAAACTATCTGAGGCTGAAAGGGCGATTGGAAACGTGCGAAGCGGAACTCGAACAACAAACGTACATCGAGTCCGACGCCAAGCTGGGCGAATGGACCGAGCGAATCCGACAGCTTCGCAAAGAGATTCGCGACGACAGGGAACTCAGTGGCGATCAGCGTGAGAAGCTCCGCGCTGGAGTGCTGTCCCTGCGAATGGACCTGATGTCGCTTCAGCGTGAGCCAACTCAACCCAGCAAGCGTGGTCGAGGGAAAGCGACCGCCCCTGCCGCGAGCAACAACAGTGTCGCTGACGACGCGAACTGACGCCCTTCAATCGGGGCCGTGCAGAGATTGCGGCTAGGTGTCTGTCCGGATACCCGTAGGGTGGGCACTGCCCACCACAATCGGTCGTTGATGGTGGGCAGTGCCCACCCTACGGAAGGTCTGGCCTTCGACTTTCCGGACAGACACCTAGCCGCGTGAACTGGCCATGTCGCGCGAGTCTTCCCACTCGTCCATCGTCATGACGACCTCGCGGGCTTGGCTGCCGTTGAACGTGCCGACGACTCCGTCTTCGGCCATCCAGTCGATCATCCGCGCACCGCGTCCGTAGCCAACACCGAGCGCGCGTTGCAACAGCGAGACACTCCCGCGTCCTTCGCGAATCACGATCTCCACGGCCTGGTCGTACAAGTCGTCTCGGTCACGCGGCTCACTCGATCCCTTACCACCCTTGGTTGAGGACGATGCCACTTGCAGGTTCATCAGTTCCTGGTCGTACTCGGGCTGTTTGTCCCCGAAGAACTCGATCACGCGATTGACTTCTTCGTCGCTGACAAACGTCCCTTGAGCGCGACGCAGCGTACTCGTACCGGGTGCCATGTAGAGCATGTCGCCGTTACCGAGCAGCTTGTCTGCTCCCATCTCATCCAGCACGACGCGGCTGTCCATGCGACTGGCAACCTGGAACGAAATGCGTGCGGGAAGATTCGACTTGATGAGTCCCGTGATGACATCGACCGTCGGTTTTTGCGTTGCCAGCACGAGATGGATTCCGACCGCGCGCGACTTCTGCGCGAGCCGGATGATGTGACCTTCCACGTCCTTGCCGGAGGTCATCATCATGTCGGCCATTTCGTCGGCGACGATCACGATGTATGGCATGGTCGCGGGGATCAAATCGGCTTCATCCGAGTCGGCGTCGATGTCGAGCTTTCGCAGCACTTTGTCCTTGCCGAGTTTGTTGTAGCTGTCGAGATGCCGCACACCGCAGCGAGCCAACAGGTCGTAACGCTCTTCCATTTTGTCCACGGCCCAACCGAGAACGGCTTCGGCCTTCTTCATGTCAGTGATGACCGGGTGCATCAGGTGCGGGATGCGGCTGTACGGCGATAGCTCGACCATCTTCGGGTCGATCATCAGCATCTTCACTTGATCGGGACTGCGACTCAGCAGGATCGACAAGATCAGTGTGTTGAGGCAGACGCTCTTGCCCGTCCCCGTCCGACCGGCAATCAGGAGGTGCGGCATCTTGGTCATGTCGATGACCATCGGCTTGCCACTCACGTCCTTACCGAGGAACAGCGGGATCGCCTTCGTTTCAAAGTCGGCCTGGCAGGTCTGCAACAGTTCCTTCAGGCGGACCATCACCCGCACGTCGTTGGGGACTTCGACTCCCACCGTGTTCTTGCCGGGGATCGGTGAGACCACGCGCACCGAGGGGACTCGCAACGCAACCGCCAAGTCGTCCGCGAGCGATACGACCTTCGACAGGCGCAGACCTTTTTCGAGTTCCAACTCGAACTGTGTGATGACCGGCCCGGTGTCGATCTCCACGACCTTGATGTTGAGACCGAATTCTTGAAACGTCCGTTCGAGTGTGGCCGCTGCGATCTGAGCCTTCGCCGCCAGCAAGTCGTAAGGAAACGCTTCCGCCTCCTCCAACATCTCGTGGCCGGGGAATTGGTACGGCTGCCGCTCTGCGGGCGGCGTGATCGGCTTTGGCTCGACGGGAACCACGGCCGTCATCCCCATCGGTGGGTTGACTCGGATCGGGGCACGATTCGCCGCGAGTGTGAACGTCATTCCGTGATCGGTCACCGCAGTGTTCGAGGTCGGCTCAGGGATGCTCGGTAACTCCATCTCAATGGGCGGCATAATGGAAGCAGGCAATGGCGCAGCCAACGCGGCCACTGAGTCCGCTTCGATCTCTTCGGCCGCTTCGAGATTCAGTCGGCCCAAGCTGGAACCGACCAAGCTCGATCCAACGGGGCTGATCCCCAGTGGCTTCGCAGCGACGGAATCCACCGCCACAGAGTCCCCACTCGATATCAGCGGCGCGGGAATATTCACGAGCGATGAGTACCAACTCTTCACCGGAATGGGTGCCAACTTCGTCATCGTGGAAACGGGCACAACCGGCACGAAGGCCGGTTCAAGTGGCGGTGGTTCAATCACTTCGGCCTGCGGGGGATCGGGCGCATCGACCGGGCGTTGACCGAATGCCAAGCGACTCCACACTGTGATCGGCAGCAGCGCAGCACAGCACGCCGTTTTGAGCAGGTGATGCTCGCCCGTTAGCAGCAATCCGGCGACGAACAATGACGTGAGCAACACGACACTGCCGACGCGGGTCAGGCTGTCGTCCAAGAGGATTCCCGCCCACGCGCCGACATAGCCGCCGTTTCCCGTGAGCGGTCCGACGAGAGTGATCGGGAGAAACCACTGTCCCACCACGCACACGGTCACGAGCATCAAGCTCGCACCCACCAGTCGCCACGTCGCGTCACCCACATGATCGCGGGCGAAGAGCCGGATATCGGCCACGATCAGCGCCACGAGCAAGAAGTACGCACCGACTCCCATCGTCACGATGAGCGTGTGAGCCGTGATCGCTCCCGCTGATCCCCCCAAGTTGTGAGCGACACCGCGCGTCGGATAGACACTCAGCGCAGGAGGGTCCGCTGGGTCATAGCTGGCAAGGCTCAGTCCGAGAAAGACCGCCGTCGCCAAGACCGCCAGCGCCAACAGATCGGTTCGTAGTCGCGCGTAGTCGAACATGACTCGCTCGTCTCCGCGCACACCGCGAGCCTGACAAAGTCGATGCTCGACTTCACACAGTGCTTCACGACGGCAATGCCGCCTGCAAAAAGTTTCCCGGCCAGCAGCGCAGTGCCGCGTCTAGCCACGGCCGGAAACCTAGCACCGATTTTGAAGGGAGGTTGAGGAAACGCACCACGCCGCGTGGAGATTCGACAACATCGCGTGCCGATTGTTCCGGTCCTGCCAATGAGATCACTTAGAGACTATCCGAAAAGAAACGGCTGGTTTTCAAGGGGGCACGGTCACGGCTTTGCGTGGCCGTGCTTCTGTTGTCGCGAATCCACGGCCACGCAAAGCCGTAACCGTGGCACTCAAGTTCAATCTGTTGATTCTGTTCGAGCGCTTTGACTACTCAGATCGTCTCTAAGACTAATTCTGAGGAGACCAAGGAGGACGAGAAGAACTGCCGTCGGCCGTTTCGGCGAGGTCAGGAGGCCCACTGACAAATGATTCAACCTGCCGCCGTCTTGGCCTTTCTTGCTGAGTCGATTGTCAAACTGACATTCTGTCCAAGCGAACCGCGCGGGGCTTGACGTGTCCTAAGTCTCGTCTATCGTTGGGGCTGAGACGGCGACCCAAGAATGCTTTAACTTCGGCATGGCCTCTGCTTCCAAAAAGAAGCGTGTCCGGCAAACGAGTTGCTAGGCCGCCGAACCAACTGCACGATCTGGCCGACAGCACACGCGGGCCAACAGCACTGCGAAGTCTTCACCTGTGATGTTTTCAATCGAGAGGGAGGCGATCATGACCACCGAAAATTCCGAGACTCATCAAACGACCAACTCTATTCCCACAGACGCCCCGCCGTTCAACCCGCAGCGCGTCGTCCGCCGCCTTGCCGCCGCCGAAGGTTACTTGGAAATCGGCCTGCCAGCCTATGCGATTGCCGAGCTGAACCGTGTCGTTGAAGCGGGGCCGTTCGAGCCGATCCGACAGCTCTTTCGCGGTGAAGCGCTGCGTGCTCAAGAGAAGTTTGCCGATGCCATCGCTCCATTGAATCGCGCCGCCGAGATGTTCCCCGCTCCGTTCAATCAACGCGCACTCGTCGCGCTCAGTCATTGCTACCGACATGAAGGCCACGACCGTCTCGCTGACGAAGCGGTCGCTGCCGCGATGCCCCCCAATTTCCCTCCGGGGACAACTCTGCCAACGGATGTCGAGCCGATCTTCCTCATCGGCATTCCGAATCAGGGTCGGGCCAATTTCAAAAGCAGCTGAACGAACCGAATTGAAAATTCTCGCACCAGAAAAATGCCACTGGCCCACCCAATCAGGTGGGCCTTTCTTTTTTTCTATACTTCGCGCGGCCTAACCTGAGGCATTCCGAGCGGTGGACGTAAGTCCTCCGGCCCTTGGGGTGAAGAACCGGAGGACTTACGTCCACCGCTCGGAAATGTCTCACCTATCACGTGCAAGGTTCTCGCCGTCAGTCGTGCTGAGAATTGAAGAGAAGGACTTCGGTCGGCCGTTTCGGCGAGGGCGGGTGCCCCGCGCCGAACGACAGCAGCCGTGTCGCTCCTGACCGGCCAATCGTGCCGGACTTGATGTTGACGGAACTGGCACTTTCTGAGAAATCCCGCCACCCATTGGCGTCGTCGGCGGATTCAGCCGAACACGCCGGGGACGAGAGGGAAAAACATGAAACGAGTTCTGTTGTTGAGCCTGCTTGCGTTCGGAGTCTTTCGCGCGGATCTGGCTGCCGGATTTGGGCCGTTTGACGACGCGGACTCACCCGGCACTGTGGACACTTCGCTCGCGCCGCGACTGCAACTTCCAGCCGTCTTCTCCCAGAAGCGTTCCAATGCGTCGATCGTTCGTGGCCAGACTCCCTCCACATTTGAGACCCCTGCGCCCAATGCCCCAACGGGGGGAGTGATGACTCCCTTCAGTGGTGCCGCGATGCAAGATCCGTTTCTGTACGGACCCGACCCCGTATTGGGTGGTCCCGCTGGCGGGACGGTGCTGTCGGGTGTGAATGGGCCGCAGCCCTATCGTTTCGGTTTTACTCCAAGATTCGACTACACGTTCCTCCCAAGTTCCTCGACGAAGCATCCTGACGTGGGGAAGTTTGAGTCACACAACTTCGATTTTGAATTGGCTTACACGACTCCCGTCGCGCCCAATTGGGTCTTGACGAGTACTCCACAGGTCGGTGCTCGCCTGTGGAACGGGCCAGTGTTGGCCAATCTTCCAAACGAGCTGTATCGCATTGGCTGGGACCTGACGCTGGCGGCTCCGGTGGCCGGTCCCTGGAGTATGCAGTTCAACTTCAATCCGTCGATCAACTCGGACTTTCAAGAGGGACTCGGCAACGAAGCTCTCAACTTGGACGGCAATGCGATGCTGTTCTATCGCACTTCTCCGCAGTGGATGCTCGTGATGGGAGCGGGCTATTGGGATCGCGTTGATGGCATGGTGATCCCTTACGCGGGCGTTGTTTGGAATCCGAACGATCGTTGGGAACTGCGGCTGCTCGCACCGAAGACGCGCATCAGCTACTTCCTCGGAAACTATGGGCAGGCTTCACACTGGATCTATGCGACGGGCGAGTACCACGCCGAGTCGTACCAGATCGCCATGCCGGGACTCGGGACGCGCGAGCAAGTTCAGATTCGCGACTGGCGTGTGGGAGTCGGTCTGCGCAGCGATCATGGTTGGTACGACAAGTCGATCGAAGCGGGATACGTCTTCAACCGCGATGTCGATTTCCTGCGCGGGACACCGGGTTTCGAGATCAAAGACAACTTCATGGTGCGTCTGACGATGCGGTTCTGAGCAGCAGGTACGGACGTTTGTCCACGCTCAACTTTGGAGGTTGGGCACTCTGGCCCGTCCAGTTTTCTCGTGCTTCACCCTCGAAAGCAGAAGTCAGGACGGGCCAGAGTGCCCCTCCTCCAAGTCGAATCGCAACGAACAAACAAAAGGAATTTCACAGTGGCTGATGGAGCGTTGGCAGTAATCTTGGCGGCGGGCAAAAGCACTCGCATGAAGTCGGCGTTGCCGAAGGTTCTGCACGAGGTGTGCGGTCGTCCGATGATCGAGTACGTCCTCGACGCGGCGCGCGCGGCGGGAGTCACGCGCATCGTGGCTGTCGTCGGGCATCGTGCCGAATTGGTGCAGGCGCAGTTGGCCCAATACGGCGACGTGGAGTTCGCGTTGCAGAGCGAACAAAAGGGGACCGGTCACGCCGTGATGATGTGCCGCGAGCAGTTGGCTGCGCATCACGGTTCGGTCCTCGTCCTCGCGGGTGATACGCCGCTGCTGAAGAGCGAATCGTTGACGGCGCTGCTCAAGACTCAAGTCGAGACGAACGCGGCGGCGGTCATCGGTACGACGGAAACGGAAGCCAATCAGGGATTGGGGCGGATCGTGCGCGATGGCCTCGGTCACTTCGAGCGGATCGTTGAGGAACGCGATGCGACCGACGAACAGCGCCGCATTCGCGAGATCAACACCGGCTGCTATGCCTTCGATTCGCAGTCGCTGCTCAGCGCACTCGATCGCATTCGGCCCGACAACAATCAGGCCGAGTACTATCTCACCGACTGTCCGCTCGTGCTGAAACGCGACGGTAAGACGGTCGCTGCGGCCAATGTCTTCACCGTGGCCGAGGCAATGGGAGTCAATACGCGATCTCAGTTGTCCGACGTGACGCGCTCGATCCAGCAGACGACCAACGCAAGGCTAATGGCCTCGGGCGTGACGATCGTCGCTCCGGAAGTCACCTTCATCGACCCACGTGCTCAGATCGGAACGGACACGGTGATCCTGCCGTTCACTTACATCCACGGTCCTGCCGTGATCGGTTCCGATTGCCGCATCGGCCCGCACGCAGTCCTTGAAGGGGCCGTGGAATTGGTGGCTGGCTCGGTCATCAAGCCGTTCACGCATCGGGTGAAGTGAACGGTGAACATTGAAATTGTTTGGCGCGGGTCTCCTGACCCCGCTGAAATACTTGACCGAAGGTCTCCTCTTCGGATTTGGCTTTGAAACAAGTGACTGCGGAGGAAGAGGAGACCTTCGGTCGGACGTTTCGGCGGGGTCAGGAGACCCGCGCCGAACAGGAGGTCCTCGCCGAACAAGTTGTGCGACTTTTCCGCGCCGCCGAACAAGGCCGCACACTGAGGCTGACTTGGTCTCACCGTCGTCCTGCTTTGTGCATCCGGCGGGAGAGGAACTCGTGCAATGCGACTTCGAGCGGCTGGTCCGTTCTCAGTAGCACATAGTCCATGTGCAGGTCGCGCGCTCCGCCACGGACTGTTTTCAAGAAGTCCTCGAACTCCCGCTGATAGGCGGCCTTCAAGCTGCGCGGTTCCGTGAGCTGATCGCCCAAGCCTTCCAGTCCTTTGAACAGGGTGGAGTCGATGAACGGGAAGTCCTGTTCGGCGGGATCAATCACGTGCAGCAAGACGACATCGTGACGACGATGCCGGAAGTGCTTGAGTCCCAGTAGCAGTGATTCGGGGTCGTCGAACAGATCGCTCAGAATGACGATCAAGCCGCGTCGCTTCAGTCGTTCAGCAAGGTCATGCAAGATGGGGCCGAGTGCCGTCTCGCCCCCTGCGGGCCGGTGTTCCAGCACCTCGCAGAGTTGCCGGAGATGAGCGGGCGTACTGCCCGGTCGCAGCACGTGACCGACCGATTTGTCGAACGTCGCCAGTCCGACGGCGTCTTGCTGATGAACGATCAGGTAGGCGAGCGACGCGGCGACGTACTGAGCGTACTCCAACTTCGAGAAGGTCGCCTGCGGAGACCGATACGCCATCGACTCACTCGTATCGACGAGCAACTGACAGGTGAAGTTGGTCTCTTCGTCGTACTGTTTCAGATAGATGCGGTCGCTCTTGCCGAAGACTTTCCAATCGACGTAACGCAGGTCGTCACCGGGGACGTATTCGCGATGCTCGGCGAACTCGACCGAGAACCCGTGATAGGGGCTTTTATGCATTCCCGAAACGTAGCCTTCCACAATCATCCGGGCCTTCAGTTCCAGCCCCTTCAGATTGCCGAGCGTCTGCGGGTCGAGCAGTCGTTGCAGTGAGTCCATCAGAACCTCGGGTTGAAATAACGAAGCGAACGGCTGGAACGGTCTGACCGTAGAGACCGGCTTCCAGCCCTGTCGTGTTCTCGATGAGTGACAGGCTGGAAGCCTATCGCACGACACGTTTTCTCTTGCCGGCCACCGGATCAGCCGCCGTTCAAGACATCAATCAATTGCCGCAATCGCGAGGCGTCGCGGCGATTGAAGTGGAGCGAAAGACGCGGCGCGTCGAGCAGGAGTGTTTCTTCCAGTTCAAACGGGTGAGCCTCCGTCCGCTCGATACGACCGCTCAATAAGATGTCCGCGAATTCGACGTTCAAGCGTTCGATCAGTTCGTCGCTGACAGCGGAGTTCAGCCGCAGTATGAGCCGCTCGCGGATGTACCTCATGCTGTTGTAGACCGAGTAAAACTTCAGGACTTCGCTGACGGCGACATCGATCGAATCGGTCACTTTCAGTAGCGAGAGGTCTTGCGGGCTGAGCAGCTTTCGGGAGAGCAGTTGTTCCCGCACGAAGGCCAGCCACGCGGTCCAATAGGTTCCGCCGGGAGCGTCGATGCAGACGATCGGCAGCATGTCGCGTTTGCCCGTTTGAACCAGCGTGAGAACTTCGAACAACTCGTCCTGCGTGCCGAATCCACCGGGGAACAGGACCACCGCGTGAACCTCTTTCACGAACATCAGCTTCCGCGTGAAGAAGTAACGAAACGTGACGAGCTTCTCGTCCTTGTTGATGATTGGGTTAGCGTCTTGCTCGAACGGCAACATGATGTTGACGCCCATCGACATCGCCTGCCCCGCGCCGACGTGAGCACCTTCCATGATGCCTCCTCCTGCACCGGTCACGACCATCCAGCCTTCGGCCGCCATGCGGCGACCGTACTCGACCGACGCGATGAAGTCGGGATGGTCGTGCGGCGTGCGGGCCGAACCGAAGACCGTCACCTTCTTCCTCCGTCGGTAGGGAGTGAAGACTTTGAAGGCGTACCGCAACTCTTTGAGAGCGCGGCTGAGCAGCTTGAGATCACCGCGCGACGCTTCGTCTTGATCGAGCTTGTCGGCGGTCTCTTTGATTTCCGCGATCAACTGAGCGCGGGCGTCTGCATCGAAGTTGCCGCTCCAAGAGGAGGTGGATGTCAGCATGAGTCGGTTCCATGAAGAGTCATGAACGGAATTGAAGAAGGCTCAATACAAGCATCATCCATCGACCGCTTCGACTGCCTCGGCGCGGGTCTCGTAGATGGCCCAGAGCGTGTCGAGTGCCGTCAACTTCAAGAGGTCTCGCGCCACCTTGCTCGGTCCCGACAGCACCAGTTCTCCACCGCGACTCTTCACCGCCGTGTGGCAACGCAACAGCAGCGCGAGGAATGCGGAGCCGAAGAATTGGACTTGGCTCAAGTCGATCACGGCCATCGGAGAAGAGCTCGATTTGAGCGGCTCCATCACGATGTCTGCTGCCTCCTCGATCAAGTCCCACGGCATCTGCTCGATGTTGGGCGACGGCGTGATGATCACCGTGTTGCCGTGCCATTCCAAACGAAAGTCATCCATCGGCGCGGTCATGTTCAGCTCCCTCTGAAAGGTTGAGTGCGGATTGGCTTCTCGGACAGTCTGGCGATGTTCAGTTCGCCGTGAGTGGCAGAAGGAAATGTCCTTGTAGGCTGGGCACTCTTGCCCGTCCGGTTTTATGTCTTCCAGTCAGACGGGCAAGAGTGCCCAGCCCACAGCGGGGTCCGAGATGTCCTGCCGCTCGCCTTATCGCCAAACGTGTGCGGGACGGCAAGTTCGGAAACTAAGGAAGCCCGATCACCAGCGACCGGGCTTCTCTGATTGCCTCACCATGAAATAGCGAAGCGTGCTCTTCAACAAGTACGGTCAGTCACCTTACCAACCATAACCGGGGTAATAGGCTCCGCCGACGGGGTAGCCCTGTCCCGGATAACCGTAGCCGACCGAGCGATATCGTACCGAGCCATACGTTGAGTAGGCGCAGTTGGAGTAGCCCGAGTAGTACGCCGGTCGCGAGTAATATCCGCTGGAATAAGCCTGGCCCGTGTAGACCGGTCCCGCATAGGCGGCGGGCTGCACGTACACAGCAGGTTGCGAATAGGCAACGGGCTGTGAGTACCCAGCCTGTTGTGAGTAATCCATCGGCTGCGAAAACCCAGCCTGTTGCGAGTAGCCCATTGGCTGCGAGTAGACCGCAGGTTGGCTATAGACCATTGGCTGCGAATAGCTCACAGGCTGCGACGAGCAGTTTACGCACGATGGCGCGCTGTAGTAGTTGGAGTTGTTGACCACATACGGCGACACGTACCCGTAAGAGTATGCGGGTCGGTAGCCGTAACGGACGACGCTCCGATAGGGGCGAGCATTGCAACCCTGGTACAACGCCGGACGACCGTAGTTGTAAGAACCCCAACTCCGATAGCTACTACCACCGTTCCACCGATGAAACCCGACAACAGCGGGCGCAACGGCCTGACTGATGTTGGGCTGACCCACCAAGGGAGCCGCTGCGGCCGAACTGGCAAACATTCCGGCCGCCATCAGGCCGACCGCCACCACTCCACCACGCAGCCTTTGATTGACGTTCATGATCCTCCTCCTCAACTGGTTCTGAAGCATTCCCCCACGACGGTCGAGCCGCCGGTCCAATTGGCTTCCTGCCGTGCGGCATCGTAGCGCGAGCAAATCCAGTGGGCAAGCCGGTCACAGTTTCTAACGATCAGGAAAGTTGTTGGGACTGGGTAGGTTCGGCGCGACCAAGACGGTTGGCGCACGTGGCTGTGTTGAGTCACTGCGTCACGAGACTCTCTCGGTTTGACAGGGAGAGGTCGCGTCCTAGAATGCCCGCCCTTGTCGCACGGACGCGGTTTCTCGGACTGTTTGAATCGTTCGCAGGAGTGACTGCATGACCCCACGTGTTCTGACGGCGCTGCCCGTTTACAACGAAGAGCGTCATCTGACCGAAGTCTTGGCTGAAGTGAGAAAGTACGCTGGCGAGATTCTCGTCATCGACGATGGCTCGCAGGATCGGACTGAGAAACTGCTGGCTCGTGAACGAGACATTTACGCGTTGAGGCACACGCAGAACCAAGGCTATGGCGCGGCGTTGAGATCCGCCTTTCAGTACGCGCTCGCCGGGCAGTACGACGTGCTGGTGACGATCGACTGCGATGGCCAGCACGAACCGAAGCTCATCCCCGAGTTGGCCGCTGCGGTGTATGCCTCGGCGGATCAACCCGACGCGGCGATGGACCAGCCAGCCGACATCGTCTCCGGCAGTCGTTATCTCCAGCCGTTTCCCGGCGCGAGCCTCCCGCCCGTCGAGCGGCGGCGGATCAACATGCAGATCACCGAGTGGTTGAATGAGCGGTTCTCACTCAAGCTCACCGACTCCTTCTGCGGCTTCAAGGCGTACCGAGTCGATGCCTTGGCTCGGCTCCGCATTACCGAACTGGGGTATGCGATGCCATTACAACTGTGGGTGCAAGCCGCAGCGTTGCAGTTGAAGGTGGTGGAGTTCCCCGTGCCACTGGTCTATCTCGATGAGGACCGTTCGTTTGGCGGATCGCTCGACGTGGCTGAACGTCGCTTGGCCTACTATCGCGAAGTTCTTGAGCGGGAAGTGACGGCGATGCAACTGAAGTGTGATGGGATGCCCAAACCGCCCGTTACTCGTCCCTCGTTGTGTGGGGCGTCTTAGAACCTGAGCTAGCCAGATCGCAATCTGTAGGATGGGCACTCTTGCCGGTCCTGTTGTTTGTATTCGACTCCATACGTCTGTGGGGATCAGACGGGCAAGAGTGCCCATCCTCCAGTGCGATGTGTGAACAGCGCGACATGGCCCACCGAATGAACTCGCCCCTGAACTTGCTCGCAGGCTCAAGCGATTCGATCCGCCCGCTTGAACCGCCGCGCCTCGTGCTGCCGCGCGAACACGGTTCGATTTTGTGTTCGCCTGATTTGGCGACGGCTGCCGAATGGATCGATCTCAATCGGGCGCTGCTCAACGAGAATCCGAGCGATGTGCAGGGATTGCCGCTGTCACGCTTGCGAGCTTGGTCGCGCGAGGCACTGCTCGAAGAGGCCGTTCGGTTCACCCGTTCGTTGCGAAACGAGAACGTCTCACGCGGTGATTTGGTTGCGGCGGCTGGTCCGCTCGTCGTGACCGGTCATCAGCCGGAGATGTTTCACGCGGGAGTCTGGGCGAAAAACTTTGCGGCGGCGGGATTGGCTCGCCGCAGTGAGGGCGTCGCACTGAATCTGATCGTCGATAACGACACACTCGACAGCGTGCGTTTGCGAGTCCCCGTCGGACCGCGCTCTGCTCCGCGCATCGAGCGACTCGCGTTCGATGCGGATCGTTCCTCACAACCGTGGGAAGAGGCCGTCGTGGTCGATCGCGCGCTGTTCCGCGAGTTCGGTGCGCGAGTCACCTCGATCCTGCTTGAGAACTGGTCGTTCACTCCGTTGATCGAGCAATGCTGGCCCGCCGCTGTTCGACATCTCGAAGACTCGCGCCGGCTGTGTGATTGTCTGACCGCCGCCCGCGTTGCCGCGGAACGAAGTCTCGGTTGCCAGAACCTCGAACTGCCGATGTCGCGTGTCTGCGATACCGCGCCGTTCCGCCACTTCGCCGCGCATCTGCTCGCTCATTTGCCGCGAGTTCACTCGTTCTACAACGCCGCCGTGCGCGAGTACCGCCGCGAACATCGGCTGCGGAATGCGTCGCATCCCGTCCCCGATCTCGCGACGCAGGACGACTGGCTCGAGGCCCCATTCTGGGTTTGGCGCGCAGGGGACCAGCAGCGCGATCGCCCGTTCGTGCGGCGCGTCGGTGCGCACCTCGAACTGCGTGACAGTCGCGCGGTGCTGGCCCGTTGGACTCAAACCGAAGAGGGATCGGCGGAGACCACGATCGCCACGTTGGCGGACTTCGCGCGACAGGGGCTTCGATTCCGCACGCGAGCGCTGACGACGACACTCTTCGCGCGGCTCTGCCTCGCAGACCTGTTTCTCCACGGCATCGGCGGCGCGAAGTACGACGCGATGACCGATCGCTTGTGCGAGCAGCTCTTCGGCGTAACGGCCCCGTACTTCGCCACCGTCTCCGCCACGTTCCATCTCCCGCTGGGCCTGACCTCACCGACGAACAGCGTCACCGACGAACAGCTTCGCCGCCGAATGCGTGACCTGCGTTTCAACCCTGATCGCCACATCACGCCGACACTCGGTTCGATCAACGTCGCGCTGGTCGATGAGAAACGGAGCCTGCTCGCGTCGCTGGTCTCGCGCCGTCCGACGGCTCTCGAAACGCGCCGCATTGAAGAGATCAACGCGGCACTGGTCCCGTCCACGCGCGAGCAAGAACAGTTGTGGCAATCCGAGCGCGAGGTCGTCCGACGACAGCGGGCGGTCGAGTCGATCCAGCACGACCGCGAGTTCGCGTGGTGCCTGCATTCGGGAGAGGAACTTCCCGCGCAGCTCATCGCCGCGTTTGGCGTTTGATGCGTGGCAACACCACTCACGTCTAAATCTCGTTCCCAAGCTCCTGCTTGGGAACGCGCTCCGCCAAGCTCCTGCTTGGCGTGCGGAACGAGATGAACGCGGTGTTGCCATTCGCGAAGCGGGAGCTTCGAAGAGGCTCGTTCCCAAGCGGGAGCTTGGGAACGAGAGAAACGAGAGAAGCGGGAATCGAGAGAACACGTGTGACGATGAAGGTTGTGTGAAAAGCATGTGGCAGCGTGGACAATCACGCACTGGTCACGAAGATGGTCGCGCGTCGAGTGACTGTGACAGCGGTCTCCGCGAAGTTTGTGTTTGCCCCGAGGAGTCAGTGATGCGACGACAGTGGATGGCGGAAGCGTTGGGGACATTCTTCTTGGTGTTCGTCGGCTGCGGAGCGATCGCCGTGAATGAGGTCCGGAGCGGTGCAGTGACTCACGTCGGCATCTCGATCGTCTTCGGTCTGATCGTGCTGGCGATGGTCTACACGTTTGGAGAAGCCTCCGGCGCGCACATCAATCCGGCGGTGACGCTCGGATTCTGGTCGGTTGGACGATTCCCAGGTCGATCGGTTCCCGGTTACATCGGAGCGCAGTGCGCGGGAGCGTTCATTGCCGCCGTGCTGCTCAAGCTGCTGTTTCCAGGATCGAGAACGCTCGGTGCCACGCATCCGTCGGGAACCGAATGGCAGTCGTGTTTGCTGGAAGGAGTCCTCACGTTCCTGTTGATGTACGTCGTGCTGTCGGTCTCACGCGGCGCGAAGGAAAAGGGGATCACGGCGGGGATCGTTGTAGGAGCCATCATCGCTCTCGAAGCGCTCTTCGCCGGGCCGATCTGCGGGGCGTCGATGAATCCGGCTCGCTCACTGGCTCCCGCCGTGATGAGTGGTTCGGTGGGAGACCTCTGGATTTACTTCGTCGGCCCGATCGCAGGGGCGTTGCTCGCGGGAGTCGCCTTCGGATTCGTAGAGGGACCGAACGCACAAGCCCTCCCCGCCGACGCCGTTTGAAGAAAGACAGTTGTATGACCTCTATTCGGCGCGGGTCTCCCGACCCCGCCGAAACGCCAGACCGAAGGTCTCCTCTTCGCCTTGAACTCCGATTGACTGACCGAATCCCTCTGAAAGCATTCACATGACCGAGACCTCCCGCCCCAAAGTCCTATTCGTCTGTGTCGAGAACTCCAACCGCAGCCAGATGGCGGAAGCGTTTGCTCGGATCGTCGGGGGCGATCGAATTGAAGCGTGGAGCGCTGGCTCGCGACCTTCGGGGCGAGTCAACCCGAAGGCGATCGAAGCGATGCGCGAGCTGGACTACGACCTGACGACACACACATCAAAGTCGCTTACCGAGATCGCAGACGGCCCGTATGCCGCCGCCGTGACGATGGGCTGCGGTGACGCCTGTCCCAACGTGGCCGCCAGACTTCGAGAAGACTGGCAAATCCCCGACCCGCGCGAGATGTCTCCCGAACAGTTCCGCGAAGTGCGCGACCTGATCGCAGGTAAGGTTCGCGAGTTACTGAGCCGATTGATGGTCTCGTGACGGCTTCACTTTGGCTCACGCCCTACCGGGCGAGTCAAAGCCTCGTTCTCATGCAAGCCTCGTTCCCACGAAAGCCTCGTTCCCAAGCTCCTGCTTGGGAACGCACTCCGCCAAGCTCCTGCTTAGCGTGCGGAACGAGATGAACGCGGTGTTGCCATTCGCGAAGCGGGAGCTTCGAAGAGGCCCGTTCCCAAGCGGGAGCTTCGGAACGAGAGTGGAGTGTGGAACGAGGAAAGAGCTTCTGCCCCTCATCACTTCACGATCGTCGGCATCCAGACCACTGCGGTGTCGCTGATCTTGGCTTGTTGGAACGCATCGTTCAGCGCGTTTTCGGCGGAAGGGCGTGACGTTCCCTTCTGATAGATGCGGACGCGGATGCCGTCGATGTCGCCGGTCGCGGCTTGAATGAGGGCGATGATTTCCGGAATCGTCACTTGTCGATCGCCCGCTTCCGAACGAATGAAGTACGACTTCTCATCGATTACCACTTTGATGACGGCGGGGACGTTGGTGAGATCGGGCGCGGTGTCTGGGAGTTTAGTCTTGGACGCATCCGGTTTTTTGCCGGGAGCTTCAACCGGAGTCGCCTTCTTTTCCGATTTCACATCGCCCGTGCCTGTGGTCGAATCACCGATCCCAACGCCGACCGTGCTGCCTCCTCCGAAGCCCTTCCAAAAATCGGGTAGGTACATCCCAATGACAGCT
Source organism: Schlesneria sp. (assembly GCA_043757695.1). GTDB lineage: Bacteria > Planctomycetota > Planctomycetia > Planctomycetales > Planctomycetaceae > Schlesneria. Next base: position 8,129 of record JAYVOX010000294.1, on the reverse strand, counting down.
CCCGCAACGAGCGCCGCACCGAGAACAGTGCGCTTCCGAAACAACCAGCCTCGCGAATTGGTTTCCATCGTTGTTCGACCTTTCTATGGACTCAAACGGTTGCGTCTCGTTGGGGCGTCGCCAGCATTCGTTGGCACGTGGGCCTTGGAGTGCGGCACATCAGCGCCGCCTTCCCTTGTGGCGAAGCCACCCTTGCTTTTGCTCTTCGATCTATGACTTTGTGAACCACCAGCGACTGAGGAAAAAAGGCGGCTCGACCGCAAGCCAAGGCGATACTGAGGTACCGTACTCCAGGGCAAGTCACCGTTCCGGAGCAGAGCCGGGACGATAGCCGAGGACAGCGTACTCGAATCGCGCAGCTCCGTTACTGTCGGCACGCATTCGTTCGGCCACGGCGGGGAGTCCTTTGATGACCGCCTGCCGGTGCGTCAATCGCGAGTCGCCATAGCTGACCAAGATCAACACGACGCTCTTCGTCTGAGGAAACGACTTGTAGAGTTTGAACAACTCATCCGAAAACTCCTCGGGCGACTCAATCGCTCCGGTTTGAAGTCGCTTCTTTTGAGTACCGGCGGTCACCACGAGTGAGCCGTTCTCTTGCAGATAGACCTCCCACACGTCGAACCGCTTCTTCATTTCGGCGAACGTCAACAGATGATCGACGACCTGATCGCCGCGTGAGGCCGCGAGCGTTTGTAACTCTTTCTTCAGCGCGACGATCTCGCTCGATGACAGAACCGCTTCGTCGATGCCGCGCCGCTGAGCGATCTTCTGAATCGTCGCTGCGGGGATGCGGAACAACTCGCGGAGCAAGTTGCCCAACTGTTCGCGGCGGGCGTGCTCGGTCTGATCGGTCTCGCGCTGCTTGCCTTCCCACTGCGCGAGCTGTCGTTGCAACTCGGCCAATTGGCGCTGCATCGCGTCCAAATCGATGGCGGTTGTTTGACGCTCGGCCTCGACCTGCTCGGTCTGTTGCTGCGCGACCGTCTGCATTTCGAGGTACAGCGAGAACATCACGATCAACAGCAGGTCGAGCAGCGAGGCGAGTTGAAACGTCAGCTTGCGGGCCGGTGTCATGCGTCGTCTCCCGTTCCGAGCGACAGTTCACGCTTGGCCCGGGCAATCGTCTCACGCACATGCTGTCGGTTCTCTGACAGACGACGGAACCGCGTTTCGACGAGGCTGTTCAAGAACATCAACACGATCGCCGCGACCAGCCCGGCAAACGTCGCCCAGACCGAGTCCCCAAAGTTCCGCACGATGTCGGCGACGGTCTTTCGAGCATCCCCGTGCCCGCCCTGCAACGCCGCGCCGATTGCGAGAATCGTCCCCAACACGCCCGCCAACGGATACGCCTCAATCATCGTGCGGCAGACGGTGTAACAGGTCTCGAACGATTGCGACTGCAAGTAGCGGCGCTGCTCATCGAGCGTCTTCACGCGATGCGTGAGCGACAGCCGCTCGGCCTTCTTCGTCGGGTCGTCCAACACTTCCTTCACGTCGGCCAGGAACGCGTCGATCTGGTCCGACAGACTCAGTCTCGTGTCGAGCAGACTGCGATGCCTGAGTTCGCGCGTAAACGAATCGAAGTCGGTCGCCATCCGCCGCAGGTCGCGTCGCGCCCAAGCGGTCAGCCACAGGAACGCAAAGAAATGGAGTACAGCCACGCCCGCAATGACCGGTGCGGACAACGCGGCCAATCGGCTGAGTATCTCGGCAGACATTTCTCGAAACTGCGGCGGCATGAACGGGGTCTCAGGGAAGGCGATGGGCAGTAAAGGAGTGAGTCCGGCGCGGCGCATCCACCACGGGCGGGATCACCACCGCTGGTCGAGATGATCCGGATGCCGTCTCTTGATCTTCATCCGTGCCCCGGCCCTGCCATCCGTGCGATTGATGGCCTTCAAATCAGGTGATCGCACGGATGGCAGGGCCGGGGCACGGATGAAAGCCAAAGACCGCCAATTGTTGGTACGCCGCTTCTCAGTGGCTCACCGCAGGTCATGGGCGGGCGGATTCTAGCTCAGCCTTGAGGGGACGTGGAGACCAGAGTACCGTCCCGCCGGCCGCGCGGCCCGTGACTCACCGCCGTTTCTGCTCATCCCCATTCTCGGTTCGCTTCTGATGCCACTTGCGACGCTCACTGCCACCGACGCGATTTGCATTCGGGGAGCGAGGACTCACAACCTGCGCGGCATCGACGTGGATATTCCGCTCGGAACGCTGACGGTCATCACGGGTGTCAGTGGCAGCGGAAAGAGTTCGCTCGCGTTCGACACGTTGTTCGCGGAGGGACGGCGGCGTTACCTCGCGACGGTTTCACCGCAGACTCGCGCGTTGTTGCAGCGGCTCGAACGTCCCGAGGTCGATCTGATTGAGGGCCTGCCGCCCACATTGGGGATCGAGCAACGCACGCGCGGACCGCGACAACGGACGACGTTGGCCACGATTGCCGAGGTCTACGACTACTTGCGGCTGCTCTATTCGCGCACGGGGAGACTGCATTGCCCGACGTGTCGTCAGCCGGTGTCGTCTCAATCGCGTGCGGCGATCGTGGATCAGGCGCTGCGTCTCGAAGAGAGGCAAAAGGTGTTGATCCTGTCGCCGATCGTGCGCGGTCAGACCGGCTCGCACGCGGAGGTCTTCGCGCGGATCGTGCGTGACGGTTTCGTGCGTGCCCGCGTCGATGGCGAACTCGTCGATGCCGCGTCGCCGCCGAGTCTCGTCGCAACGAAACCGCACACGATTGAGGTCGTCGTCGATCGGCTCATCATCAAAGAGGGAATTCGGAGTCGTCTCGAAGAGTCCATTGATCTCGCGCTGGAGATCGGCCAGGGACAGTGTCTGCTCAGTCACGAAACGGATGGCCAGTGGCATGACCGGTTGTACAGCACTCGGCTCGCGTGCGCGACGTGCGGCATCAGTTTCCCGACTTTGGAACCGAGCGACTTCAGCTTCAACAGTGCGCGCGGTGCCTGCGGGACGTGTCACGGTTTGGGAGTTGTCGCGACAGCGGTCGAGGACGTGGAAGAGACGTGCGCGACGTGTGCGGGTCGTCGTCTCACACTGTTGCCGCAGTCGGTGCTGATCGCCGGACGGTCGATCACAGACATCGTGACCTTGCGAACCGACGAGGCCTTGCGGTGCCTTGACGATTGGTCGGAGCTGTTCATTGAACAACCAACTGCCAGTCAAACGCCTTCTGGATCGAAGCGCGCTGTCACAAGAGTGGACTCGGCCGAACAACTCGCGGCGCGACACATCTTGCCTGAGATCGTGTCGCGGTTGCGGTTCCTCGTTGATGTCGGACTGGACTACCTGACGCTCGACCGCGCGGGCGATTCGCTCTCGGCGGGTGAGTTCCAACGGGCGCGATTGGCCGCCAGCTTGGGGAGCCAATTGACGGGAGCGTGCTACGTCGTGGATGAGCCAACAGCCGGGCTGCACCCGCGCGATACCGATCGTCTGTTGAAAACGCTGTTCGATCTGCGTGACCAAGGGAACACGGTCGTGATTGTCGAGCATGATCTAAATGTCATCCGGCGAGCAGACTATGTGATCGACATCGGGCCGGGAGCCGGTTCGCACGGTGGGCAACTCCTCGCCGTCGGATCACCCGATTCGATCTCTTACGATGAGAACTCAATCACCGGTCGCGAACTGCATCGTCGTCAGAGTGGTTGGCCGAGCAACGCGGCTCCGTTCGAGCCGCAGTCGTGGCTGACGTTGACCGGTGCGACGCACCACAACCTGCAAGACCTCACGCTGCGCGTGCCGTTGAACGGGCTGGTCTGTGTCTCGGGCGTGAGTGGTTCGGGCAAGACTTCACTCATCATGCAGACGCTCGTCCCGGCGATCCGTCGCGCGTTGGGTGAGTCCGCGCCGCACTGCGGTCCCTTTCGCGAGTTGCTCGGAGTCGAAGCGATCACGCGCGTGGTGCGGGTCGATCAGATGCCGCTCGGTCGTTCGGGCCGTTCCACTCCCGCGACGTACTCGGGACTATGGGACGAGGTGCGGCAGGTCTTCGCCAAAACGAAAGAGTCGCGTTTGCGAGGCTTCACCGCGCGACGCTTCAGCCCGCAGAGTCTCGATGGTCGCTGTTCGCGCTGTGCGGGACGCGGCACGTTGGCGTTGGACAAGAAGAGTTTGTTCGATTGGTCGATGCGCTGCCCCGAATGCAACGGTGCGCGGTTCAATCGACAGACACTCGCCATCCGTTATCGAGGTCAGACGGTGGCCGATGTCCTCGACATGAGTTTTGAAGCGGCCGCCGACTTCTTCGTGAATCTGCCTCGACTCGCGCGACTGCTCACGCTGTTTTGCGATCTCGGGCTGGGTTATCTGAAGTTGGGTCAGCCCGCCACCACGCTCTCTGGCGGCGAGGCTCAACGAGTGAAGCTCGCCTCGGAACTGGTGACCTCGCACGAGACGACGGCGACGCTGTTCGTCCTGGATGAACCGACCTCGGGCCTGCACGCGGCCGACGTGGCACAGTTGCTTCAAGTATTGAGACGACTTGTTCACGCCGGGCACTCGGTCCTCGTCGTCGAACACAATTTGGTATTGCTCGCCGCCGCCGACTGGCTCATCGACATCGGTCCCGAAGCAGGCGAGCAGGGCGGTCGCATCGTCGCGGAAGGACCACCGAGCCTCGTGGCCCGTTGCGAACAAAGCCACACCGGCCAAAGCCTGCTCGCCTCCATCAATCCACCAGCCTCTCGATAGTCCGCGCTGCCCAAACTCAGTCTTTCGAGCGGTGGACGTAAGTCCTCCGGCTCTCACGGACTGTCGCGGCAAGTCGCGCAAGGGAGATTGACTCGGCGTGGACCGGTCTCCTTTTGGCCGCGGTTCGGAATGCTCTGGGTGGGCAAGACTCCCACCAGCGCAACCTGCATCCCCATCGCGGGCAACAATGCTGTCCGACGGGACCGTTGAGCGACATGAAATGACGGCCCTGCGAGAAGAATCCCGTCACGCCGTTGCACGCCTTGTCCGCAGAGCGCGACTGTGTGACGACTACGCTTCGAGCACTTTGACGACGATGCCCGTCATATCGTCTTGCTGGTGCCCGCCGTCGGCAAATTCGCGGGCGGCTCGCCGCAGGGCCGTGAAGATGTCCCCCGCAGAAGCCGAGAAGTTGGCGGCGACCGTTTCGACGATGCGCGCGTTGCCAAATAATTCGTTGCTGGGGCTCATGGCTTCGCGAAAACCATCGGTCAGCAACAGCAAGACATCACCGGGTTCCAGAGGAATCTGCGCGGGGGCTTCATATCGGTGGTCGTCCATAAGCCCGACTGGAATTCCGCTGGAGGCGACATGCTGTTTCAACTTTCCGTTGCGTCCGACAACCAACATGCCCTCGCCGGCTCCGCCATAGGTCAACATTCGCGAGCTTGGTTGCAACTGCGCGAGTGACAGGACGGCGAACTGTCCGTCGAGGCAGCGTTTGCAAACCATGCGATTGCAGAACTCCAATATCTCTTGGACATCCGAGTGCATTTCGGCGAGTACTTCCAGATACGCGGCCATCGTGGCGCTCAGGATTGCGGGGCCGAATCCTTTGCCACTGACGTCGCCGACCACGAGGCCCAATGAGCCGTCTTGAAACATCAAATAATCAAACCAGTCGCCGCACGTCTGCCGCGCGGGGCACGACCCGCCAAAGACTTCAAACCCTCGTAAGCGAGGGTGCTGAGCCGGAAGCAAAGACTCCTGGACCAGCCGGGCGAAGTTAATCTCGCGATCCAGTTTTCGCCGCTCGGTGACATCCAGTGCGACTCCGATCGTTCCGACAACGTCCGCTTCGTGCTCACTCAGCGGATCAATTTTCACATCGAATGTCCGGCCAAACCAATCACTTTCAAACGAGACGGATTGTCCTGCCAACGCTCGTTGATGTGCCCGCACCACGCCGTCGGCTTCGGAGTTCTCGCGGAAGTACTCGTCCAGCGTCTTGCCGACGAGCTGCTGCTGATCGGGAGTCATGAATTGCAACCCCGCGCCGCGAGCACTGGTGATTTTCAATTCACGGTCGGTTGTCCAGATGATGGCCGGCACATGACTCAAGACCTGTTGAAAATGGTTGTGCTGTTGAGCCAGCTCACGTTGAAAGTGAAACCGATCGATGGCGTACTGCAACACGCGGGCAATCGCCGAGCCGGGGAAGACACCCTTCACCAGATAATCTTGTGCCCCACAGCGGATGGCCTCGGACGCCAAGGCGCGATCATCGGTCGCCGTCATCACGACCACCGGAATCTCGCGGCCTGCGGCGATGAGACGGGCACAGGTCTCGAGGCCCTCGCTGTCCGGTAGCCAGAGATCCAGCAGAACCACGTCGAAATTCGACGCGATGAGTTGCTCAAGGGCGTCCGCCAATGTTTCGCATTGGCTCAGTTCGTAGTCGAATTCCTCGACCTGGCGTAGCGAATGCGTAACGAACATGCGGTCGATGGGGTTGTCTTCGACGAGCAGTATTTTCATAAAAGTTCGTCTTCTAGCTTCCGAGTGAGCAGTTCTGAAGCAGTGTGTCGATTTTGCCACGAGCAGCATAAAGCGTGAATCGCCAATTCCAAGTGTCAATCACGAGTTTAAGGGCGTCTGCAAATTGTTTACTTGACGTGGCGACGATCCACCGCGCGAACAATTCGGTCAGAGTAAGACCATCGGGCGCTTGAGCCGACACCAATCTGGAAGAGTCCTTAGCCGTATTTTCTCACGGATGGTTTCAGGATTTTCCAAAAAATGTCACGCGAGTTTTGTCGGCCTTTGATAGATTGTTCCTGTGATCGATGTTGCCACAGACAGGGATGACTGCTCTCCGGAAATTCCGTCTGTCGTCAAGCAGTTGTCGCCCTGTGAAGTGACTTCAAGCGGTGCATCTTTGTTGTCCGGAGCGGACCATGACTCGACCAAGAAACTTCGTGGCGTGGACGACCATCGGGACACTGTTGGCGTTGATCGTGCCCGTCACCGGGACGGCGATCGTCGGAATGTTCTTTCCGGACTTTCGGCTCACGCAACTCCCGCTGCACTCGGTCATTGAAGTCTCCGGCGGACTGATCGCGCTGACCATTGCCGGCATCTTGATGACCGAGTCGGGACGTAAAGACGATGTCGGCCATTACTCGTGGATGGCGGCCGGACTGATCGGGATGGGACTGCTCGATCTGTTGCATGCGGCGGTTCCTTTGGGCAATCGGTTCTTGTGGTTCCGCGGCACGGCGACCTGTTTTGGTGGTCTGTTCTTCGCTCTGGTGTGGACGACTCTGCGCTGGCCGAGACACCGCTGGTCGCTGTCGCTGCCGGTTGTTGCTGGCATCGCAGCGATCTTGTTCGGCGGACTCTCGTTGCTCGCCGAAGGTCACCTTCCGGAAATGAAATTGGCCGACGGTTCGTTTGCTCTGACACCGGTGCTGTTAAATCTGGTGGGAGGTCTCGGCTTCCTCATCGCGACGCCATTCTTTGCGCGACGGTTTTTCACGCTCGGAAATGCGGAGGACTGGCTGTTCGCGGTTCAGAGCGGGTTGTTCGGCCTGGGCGGAATCTTTTTCAAGTTCTCGGTGTTGTGGGATGGCGGTTGGTGGTGGTGGCATCTCGTGCGATTGGGGGCTTACGTCGCCGCGTTGATTTATGGATTGCGGACGTTTCGCGATGCCGAGCGTGAAATGCGTCGACTGAATCGGCAGTTGGGGGAGACGAATGTTTCACTGGACCGCACGGTCGCCGAGCGAACGGCAGAGCTGCAAGCGATCAAGGAACGGTTCGAGTTGGCGGTGCGTGGCTCGTCCGATGGACTGTGGGATTGGAACGTGCTGACCAGCGATGTCTATTTTTCGCCACGCATGAAGGAACTGTTTGGTTATCAAGACGACGAACTGCCCAACGTTTTCGAGAGCTTTGAATCGCGGTTGCATCCCGATGATCACGACTGGGTCATGCGCGCGATCGCGGAGCACGTGCAGCACCGCAAACCTTATGACGTGGAGTATCGGCTACGGACGAAGTCGGGCGAGTACCGCTGGTTTCGAGCTCGCGGTCAAGCGGTCTGGGACGACGCGGGCCAAGCTCAGCGGATGGCCGGATCGGTCACCGATGTCACGGCCGAGCATCAATTGCGCGAGCGATTC
>JAYVOX010000293.1:0-25795 GCA_043757695.1 Schlesneria sp. | reverse complement strand
CCGTGAATCCTTGAGATTCACCCAGCAGATCGGACCAACAACTCAGGGGTGACGGCCGACGATAAGCCGTGAACAAACCCATGCTCTCCGGGAGCCGGGTTTACTGACACCAGCTCAACGGTTTGCCACCACTCAAGACGGAGACCCCGATGTCGCGACGAAAGTCTTGGCCGTCAACTTTGTTTCTCTATGAAGAACAGCGGCTCAGGCGAATCGAACATACACGAGACCTTGGCTTCCATGTCGGCATCTGGTGGCACGATGCAAAACGGCTGGTGACGTTCCTGCAATCGGTCGCTGAGATCAAAGCCGTCTGGCATCTCATCGACTCTGATCTTTCCCACGACTCGGCGTGGGAGACAGCCCGTCACGAACTCTCCTGTCATGAGGAGGCTGAGTACTTCCACATTCCGCGTGGTCGCATCGTGTGGGACACCGTGCATCGTGCCGGAATTCTGTACCACGGAAACTCGACTCCCACTGCAGCGTTTGAAGAACTGGCCAGACTGTTTCGACTGCCAAGATGGGAAGCCCGGCTGGATGAACACTACCTGACCGGTGAAGCCCTCGAAGATTTCTACCGACTGGATTGAAGGTCAATCCAACGAATGCACTGCTTTCCATCTCTTCCATTGAAAGGAAAACGAACATGAGCTTTCAGCGACAGGTCTACACAATGGGCCACGTTCTCGGCATCACAGGAATGGTGGCCTTTGCCACAGCATTTATGTACGCCGGTCGGCATAAGGATGACAATTTGGTTTGGTTCATGGAGCACTGGGGACTATACATCGGCATCACCTGCACGATCCTCACATTTCTGTACGGTCTTTCGATTCTTGGAACGCCCTGGTACGACGACGAGACCAACAAACAACTCGAAGCCGATCACAACCGGGCCGTGTTCGAGTGGAACAGCAAAAGTCCCGAAGAACGGGCCATCATCAATGCGGCGGAAGAAAACAGGCTGCTGCAACTCACGCAAATCATGCAGAACAATCAGATCATCCAAAACCAAGAACAAGCGAAGCCAAAGCGACGGTACTAAAGCACGTTCAGCATTCAACCCAAGCAGTGGGAATTGATCTCATTTCTGATCGGCCATCAATTATGTTGATTGAACGACGAGAATTCCTGCAAACCTCCATCGGAGCTCTGTCGGCGATAACGATGCCGACCTTTCATCAGGCGTCGCCAAACGCGATGGCTGATCCCCGGCCAGAATGGACAACCACGTTTGAACAGTTGTTGAAGGAATCCGCCGACCTGGAACTGTTTGGAATCCCCAAGTCATGGAAAAGTGTCCGTCAGGGAATGCATCCATTCGCAGCAGAGCGGACCTTAATCCTTCAAAGGCAATCCCACATTGGCGACCGTGAATTCGGGCTTGCTCAACAGATTGGCCGACGGTGGGATGAAGCAGGTGCACCAAAAGATGCGGAAACAATTCTCCGCATCGTTCAGGCGGCATCAGTCCTCACACAAGTCTACAGCGTTCAAGAGCGAACGGAGGATTGGGCTCGACGCCTCGTTCTATGGTTGTTCGAGTTCTACAGCAGTGTTGCTCAAGACCACCAATGGATTGCTCCCTGCAGTTGGCAAGCCTTCTCCGAACAGGCCGAGACATCGAATGGAATCGTGGACTGGTGGCTGATCCTCATTCCGCAGGGAGTCGAGGTCCGAAGTGACGACGGCACACGACTGCACACCCTGATCACGCCTGTTTACGCCGAGACTTGGCAGCCATGCCCGCCCGCTTTCTTTTGGGATAACATGGCCAGGGCGATGGGACTTCAGACGTATGTCCTCGGACGACCGCGAGCCGCCGATCGGTCTTGGTGGGAACTGTCCCGCATGGACGCCAAGTCAGCCTGTCTCACTCTCAACAAACGAATCGCGGCAAATCTCTCGACGTTGGTGCCACGCACTTTTCACTGACCGGGAGCATCCGAAAGATAGGACAACATGCAAATCACAATTCATCGAGGAACCAACGAGATCGGTGGGAACTGTGTCGAGATCGCGACTGATCACACTCGGATCATTCTCGATGTCGGGATGCCCCTGTTCAATGAGGATCGGGAACCGCACGATTCGGCGTCTCTGAGACGACAGTCGTCTGAGGCACTCCGCAAGTCGGGAATTCTTCCCAACGTGCCGGGGCTGTTCGACGAGTCGGCCTCAAGACCTGACGCCATCCTGCTCTCGCATGCCCACGAAGACCACACGGGATTGCTTCGGCACTCCTCAGACGAGATCCCGATCTACGCCAGTGTGGGAACCAGCAAGATGATGCTGGCCGGAGCGAAGTTTGCCGGACAGCCGTCGCTTCCCAGTGACCGACATCGTGAGCTTCAGTCTGGAACGACAGTGCAGATCGGAGCTTTCACCGTGACGGCTTTCTCGGTGGATCATTCCATCTATGGAGCCCAGGCCTTCCTGATCGAAGCGGAAGGCAAGTCTGTGCTGTATTCAGGTGACCTGCGGATGCACGGTCGAAAGCCGGGGATGCACAAGTCACTCATCGAAGCCGTCAAGAATCGGACCATCGACGTGCTGCTGATGGAAGGAACTCACATCGGCCACCCCGATCACCGGGGAAAGAACGAATACGACCTCGAAGACGAGATCGTCGGGCACATCCAATCAGCATCGGGGTTGGTCCTGGCGTCCTTCTCACCACAACACGTCGATCGTCTGGTAGGCTTCTATCGGGCTGCGAAGAAGACGGATCGAATCTTCATTGCCGATGCCTACACGGCATTCGTGATGTACCTGATTGCCTCAGAGACTCCCGTTCCTAGGCCGGAGTCCACGAAAGAAGTGAAAGTTTTCTTTCCAAAGTTCTTCGAGGAGACTTACCGGAAGAAACAACTCGAAAAGCATTTTCGTTTGATGTCCCCGGCCAGGATTGGGATGAATGAAATTCGGTCGAATCCATCTCGATACGTCATGCTGTTCCGCCCCAGCATGTTGGAGAGCGACTTCGGCGGCAATCTGCCGGATGGCACACGATGCCTCTACTCTCGCTGGACCGGCTACCTCGACCGACCCGACTGGCAACCGGTGAAAGCGGCTCTGGTGAAAGCGGACGGCGACCTGATCGAATCCCACACCAGCGGCCACATCTTCTATGACGACATCGTTGATTTTGTGGGGCAGGTCGAAGCGAAGCTGGTCATCCCTGTCCACACGTTTGAACCGGAATCTTTCCAACAGCACTTTGACAACATTCGACTCTTGGCTGACGGCGAGGAGTTGAGCGTCGGATCAGCTTGAGAGCGTGGCTCACAGATCGGGGGATCGCCAAGACTCATCCAGGACAACGACTCGTACGGAAAACAGGTCCGCCAAGTATCGAACATGGTTCAGAAGTTGGCGGTCTGCCTCGGTGGATTCGGAACAGGGCATCACCACGACGGCTTCGCACTTGCGAGGGTCCAGTCCATGACCTTCAAACCAAGGATGTAGTCCAACGGCTCGACGGATGAACTCACGGTAAAGCACAGCCTGCCCGACCGCATGACGCAAATACTGTCCCGCTCCGCCTCCTTCCCGGACCTTGAGTTCGACCACCCAAGGAACATCCCCGATTCGACCTAAGCCGTCAATGTAACGAACGGCTCCCTTTTCGGCCCAGCGGGCGGGAAACTGCCAGCCCCAGTCCATTGGCTGAACGACCTCGCCCTCAATCGTGATCGGTACGGCCCCTCGAAGCACGCGGGCCTCCAACAGGTGTTCCAGTTGACGCTGAGCCCACAAGCCCCGACGACGTCCATCGACCAGGGCCTGAAGGATGCGAACCGTCTGAATGGTGTTGTCAGAAGTGATTTGGAACGAATCCGCACCGGCGATCGAACGAAACCATTCTTGTTCGGGGCGAAGGTCTCCGTCCGTTGGAGCCGCTCCAATTTCTACCACCCCCACCCCACGGTCATCGAGCCGACAGACTCGTAGCCCGTCAACTCGACCGGTCCAATCCCGTCCAGTCAAAGTCCGAACCCATTGAAAGCAGGGATCAGCGACTTGGCGACGGATGCTGTCGTGCAACGCAGGCAGGACTGTCTGTTCACGTAGCCGCAATTGCTCCAATCGACGCGGAGAGTCGGCATCCAGTTGAGGCAACACAGGCTCGACTGAAAGAAAGTCTTGCTGAAGCTGGACTCCTAAGCTCGGCGGCAATGCCGAGAACAATGTCGAAAGAGGTTCAAGTGCGGTATCGGGATGTTCGCCAGACATGAATGAATACGCGACCCCCTCTGCCGATCCCAAGCTCCACCGAGCCCAGTGGATTGCATCCAGCAGCCCGTTGATCTGACTGCTCTCGTCTGCATCGCACCCGACTGCGACAAGGCGACGTGATGGTACTCGGATCACCCGAGACGAGAGGCTCAACTGCCTGTCCTCGAACGCTTCCGGATGATCTTGAACAAGTTGAGTCAGTAGTTCTTCACGTCGCATGAGACCGTTTCTCCTTCGTGCTGGAATGGATGCCGTCCGCCCTGTATTGGACGGCGAAGGAGAGTACTGTCAGTGATCCTTCTGACACGGGTGGGGCAGTTCTGTCCCGACAAATCCCATGGGCTCCACCGATTATCAAGCCGATGAAGGCATCGATTCAGATCGAGATGCCTACCCGACAATCAACGGGAAATGAGGGAGCGGCTGCGCGGCTAAACCTCCGGACACATCAATATCCCCACTGATGCTGACAAACGAAACGGGCATTTTCGCAGTTTCAAACCGGCTGAGCAGATTTTGAAAGCGCTGCCAGTCATCAGGCTTTACTGTTTTCCCCTTGGGAGTGACGGGTAGCCAGTCGATCCAATACGCAGCGGGTGCAGCACCAACCAATCGAACAGAGGTGAGTTCATCAGGCAATTTGCTCCATGAGGATTCATCCATGTCGAGCGTCTTCATGTGGGTAACAAGCTCATTGCGAAACTGCCCCCAGTTTTTCTGGATGGCGATGGCATACGCTGCCGCCTCTAGCACCATTCGCAACGGGGACTCAGAACTTCCGGTTCCACCGGATTGCATTGTTGTCGGTTCCTTTTTGAGTTCAACAACGCAAACCTCACCCCGCTCGAAGATGCCAAGGAGATCGATGTATCCCCATCCATCTTTTCCCTGCTGATCAAACAGCGGAACCTGAAACGCAACGATCCGATCCCAGCACTGTTTCACCGGTGACAAACCTGACGACCTCCAACGCTCAAAAACAGAACGCTCCCACCGTCTTTCTCGTTCAGACTCATCGATCTTCAACGTAGCTGAGCGACCGAGAGCATAGCCTTGTCCGCGTTGTGGAACCGCATCTTTGGTTGCAGCCACCGCTTCCTCGAAGTGGTCACAAAGATGCTGCGACTGTTCCCCAAAGTATTCCTTCTGACACCATTCGTCCTTGAGCATATGAAAACCATTTTTTGCATGGAAGCCTTTCATCGCGTCTGTCATCTCGATTCCTCACGAAGGTAAGTCCCTTTCAAACGTCACATCCGCGTGATGCGGATGCTTTGAGCAAACGACGGTAGCGGCAATCGACTCGTGATTCCACGGAAAACATCCCGCTGCGGCCCTTGGCTTGAAGCTCTCCTCTTGGAAACTCCTGTGGAGCAACGACACGGTTGGGTATTCAACCCCGAGTCACTGCAATTGAAGGCGGGGAGAAAGGTCCGTCATCAACGACCTGATGCAGAGTGGGTCGGAAAGGTCTTGGGCCGGATTGGGAAAGAGGCCAAGATCGAGGTGGAACCTGCCGATGAACGAACGGGGCGTCCTGCCAAACGGAATGTTATACTTGACAAACCCGAGTCTCGCGGCTAGAATTCGCCCATCACTGGAGACGAATCATGCCGAGCAAGTACATCAAATCGAAATCGGACTACACGCACAAGCCGCACTCTGGCAGGAAGGCACCGCCCACGGGGAAGGATGCGGACCTGAATCTCGCCACGATGTCGGCCTTTTTCTCTGACGAAGAGAAGGCCCGCAACTTCATTGAGTCCAAGAGATGGGCTAATGGCGTGGTCTGCCCCCACTGCCAATGTACCGAGACATACAGGCTGACTGCCAAGCCGGAATCGAAGTCTCCCGTCCGGCCCGGAGTCCACAAGTGCAAGTCGTGTCGAAAGCAATTCACCGTCCGCATCGGGACGATCTTTGAAGACTCCAAGATTCCGCTGTGCAAGTGGCTGATGGCGATTCACTTGATGACCTCAAGCAAGAAGGGCATCAGTAGCCACCAGATCGCCCGCGAATGCGAACTAACGGTCAAGTCGGCTTGGTTCCTCACCCACCGTATCCGCGAAGCCATGAAGCTGGAACCAATGGCCGGGATGCTCTCCGGTACAGTCGAGTGCGATGAAACCTACGTCGGCGGAAAGCCCCGCTACCGTGGAGTCAGCAAGAGGGGACGCGGTACGGCAAAAAAGCCCGTGATGGTTCTCGTTGAGCGGGACGGGAGAGCCCGCTGTATGCCGGTCGAGAACGTCACCAGCAAGACGCTGAAGTCGGAGATTGCGAAGACCATTTCCAAGACGGCTACGGTTGTCACCGATCAGTACCAATCCTACGTCGGCATCGGAAAGCACTTCGATGGCGGTCACGAATCGGTGAACCACTCACAGAAAGAATACGTCCGCATTCGCGAGGATGGCCTGTCGATCAACACGAACACGGCCGAATCATTCTTCGCACTGTTGAAACGCGGTCACTACGGCACGTTCCACCATCTGTCCAAGAAACACTTGCACCGCTATTGCTCCGAGTTCGGCTTCCGCTGGAATCACCGCAAGGTGAGCGACGGAACACGGATGGTGGCAGCGATCAAGGGTGCGGAAGGCCGGAGACTGATGTACCGGTAGATTACTGGCCTGCTACGCCAGCGACCCCAGTTTTCGGACGGCTTCGTGATAGTCGGCCAAGTTGACCACTGAAGCGACCGATTTCATCAGCTTGAACGCTTGATAAACAGAGTCTTCTTTCAAGTCGGCTTCTTCCGCGAAGACGATTGCCGCACAGTGTTCTTTCGTGACAAATTTCTGCTGCATTGCCTGAAACATGAATGTTGCGTCGTTGACTGCTGACTGACGGTGCAAATTGACCTTTTGGAGAACGGCCTCCGGCTTTGTTTGGTGCAACGCAAAGTGAAATTTGAAGTGTTGCAAGGTGTCCCCAACTGGGCAGAGCCAATCATACGATCTCCTGAAACCGGGGGCTTCGCAAAGACCGGATGCGTCGAGTGCGCGGTTAGTCTCTTTCCGAAGAGACTCAGAAACATCAGCAGCCTCGGTCGTCTTCTGTCGATCATCCAAAGATGTCAGAACCAGCGACTCAAACAGAGACTGCACCAGTTCGGCGGTTTGCTTTTTGGGAAGACTTGCCGATAGGTGGCCAGCGATGGTGAGACTGAAGTTTTCCATTGAAGTGCCACAAAGCGCGTTGAGAAATGTCTCCTCGGTACGCGGGATATCTTCACCGGACTTCAGGCGAATCGACGCGCGTCCCATCTGGGCACGCCAGTAGTCGATCCACTGGAAATACGCACTCTTGTCTGGTATCCGAAGCGCCGACAGGCTTCGGCTATCGGAGAGCTTGTCATCACCAAGGAAGCGACTCGCGCATTCTCCTCGATTCCATGCGACAACACCGAAGTTGCGTGGTTCCATTCGCTTCATGTCAGGGATGAGTTTGGCGATTGCAAACTGTGGGGCGTTCATGGCTTCACTCCTTCAAAGAGGCTTCGTTGCTTTTCCTTTGGAAGTTTGGAAATGCCGCAGTGCTTACAAAGCTGACCGAAAATCAAATCGCGAATGTTGTGTTGCCGTGAAAGAAGAAACGCAATTGCGGCTTGCGACTCGGCCTTGGTGATCCCTCGATGGACCATCGTTTTGCATGTATCGACGATGAGCCATTCCGGGACTGATTGTATCCGATCCGTCCACGTGTCAAGGTGCTCGGACGATGTCAGATGCGGAAGCAGGCAATGCTCTGTGCCGCCGGTGATGTCGCGGTCTGTCACGCCCAGCTTGTCCCTGAGAGCCTCCAATCGCTCGGGTCCACTTATCTTGAATCCCCCGAACAACGCCATGTCGTGATCCCACACCCTGAGCACTTTCGGAGAGAGTGTCTTATCGACGGCTAGGTTCTGGTCGTGGCGATCTTCATTAACGACCCAAACATCGAAAACGACGACGCCTGCGCATTCAAAGGCGAGTTTTGCCATGCAGACATCTGGCAGAATTGGAGGAAGCCGCAGGCTGGCTGGGTTGAAATCAAGCGATGAGAACAGGAGTCTTTTCGCGCCGTCAGCATACTTGGACAGCGCGAATGGTGGAATCGGCAAGCCAATTGATGTTCCGAGCCTCGCACAGATGTATTCGTTGGGAATGCAGTACGGGTTGTGGTCCCGACCGCAACGGTGACGCGCCAGGACGAAACCGATAGCGCGGCCCCAGTTCTTGTCCATCATTTCATGGCCGTCGGTCGTCCGAAACGTGTCTATGGGAAAGACGGCGCGGTAGAATGGACTGATCGGCTTCGCGATTTGCTTCTTGGCCATGACGGGAATTACCCTCCCATCGGGACCGATTCGACTTTCAGCGATACCAGAATGAGGAAATGTGCGTGCCCACCAGAAAAGCCACCAAAGCCAGCCCAGCCAAACAGACTAGAACTCCTGCCCCGGTTCTGTCGCCTTTGACGTTTGAACAAGCCGTAGAGGGCTTGCTCAAGACTCCGGTCAAACAACTTCGCGCAAAGTTGGCTGCCGAGAAGGCCGCGAAGAAATCCAAGAAGCCCGGCAATTAGGCGACGCAATGGTCTCATCCTACATCACCATCAAGGCGCTGCCGACAGAATGCCTCAAGGCGAGATTGCCGCCCGAACTGCGGAAGCGGATAGAGAAGAAACTCGCGACCAAGAAGGGAGGCTTCCACGGTCGCAAGGCCGATCACGCCAAGAATCGCAGCGAAACTCGGCTGCCACGTCAGTAGCGTGAACCGGGCTTGTCGCGAGCAGAAGCAAGCCTGACCAAACGTGGGTTTGATAAGTATAACATTCCGTTTCGGAATATCGACCCAGTTGGCGATCACGGGTGTGATGAGGCCGTTGGCAATGTGGCCGATCACGTCAATTACTCTCGCGCGAGATACGTGACCGTCTGGGATGGCAGCCGAAGCCTGCAATTCCAAAGGTGGAGACCTCCGGTCGGCCGTTTCGGCGAGAGGTCGGGAGACTCGTGCCGAGCCTCGCGTGACAACTCACAAAGCGGCACTCGGCGGGGCGAGGTGATCGCCGTGTCTGTGTGGGGCATTGAGATCGGCGCATGAACAACCGGGGAATCCGGCTCACCACATCCCGCCAGCGATTGAATGCACCGGTACTTATCGTGGAACGGGTACTTAGGCGAGCGGCAGGTGAGGATTTAACGTAGACCGGACGCCTACGTCCGGTCTACGGCTGGGATGCGAACTCCTGCCGGTCGCCTTACACGATGACCGCCGTGCGGGACGGTTTTTCCATGCGGGTGGTGCCCCAGAACTCTACGCAGTCGTCGCCGCGAGCACCGGCGGGTCCGAGATCGACCACCATCACACGGTCCTCGTCCAGGTTGAGGATGTTCCACAGTTGTTCCTTCAGGGCGTGGAGTTGCAGCGGGTTCAGTTCGCAGCGAAAGACGGAGTACTGCAACGACGTGCCGAAGCCGCACATCTTCTTGTAAGTCTGGCGGAGTCGTTTGGCATCGCAGACATCGTAGCTGACGAGGAAGACGTTTCGCATAGTGGACTCCGGAAGTTGGTGGGCAGTTGATAGTCCTGAAGACAAACCCCTCACCCTCACCCTCTCCCCGCAAGGCCGGGGCGAGGGGACAGGACGTGAATACGCTGACTCAACTCTCCATCACGACGCAAACGATTCGTTATCTCGTGCAGAAGCCGGGGTAGTCGGCGAGTTCTCCGAGCAGGACACGCGACAGCAATCGAGCCTGCACTTCCAGCACACGCCGATAGCTGATCTTGTAGCCGAAGATTGGGTGAGTGATTTCCTGTTCCATGCGTCGCTCGAACGCCGCGATAACGGCCTTGCGTCCCGCTTCTGTTAGAGCAACCGAACCGGCTCGTGCTAGGAAGCTCGATTCCGAGACCTCACCATTGTTGATGAGCATCATTACGGTTGAGTCGGCGATGATCGGGCGGAATTCCTCGGCCAGGTCGAGCGCCAAGGACGGGCGTCCGTAGCGTGGCTTGTGGAAGAACCCGAGTAAGGGATCGAAGCCGACTGCCTGCACGGCAATCGTCAGTTCTTTGCTGAGCAGCGAATAGACGAAACTCAACAGAGCGTTGACGGGATCGCGTGGCGGGCGACGGTTGCGACCGTTTAGATCGAACGCATCGCTCCCTTTGAGCAATCTCGCGAAGCCCGAGAAATAGACTTTGGCTGCCATCCCCTCCAGCCCGAGCAGCGTCTCGGCCGACGCGGCCCGTTCGGCCTTCTGCACCCACTCGGCGAGTTGATCGAGGTCGCGTTGATGCTGCTCATCGGCGTGTCGCCGCAGCATCGTTCGCGAATTCTTGATCTTCGCCGTGATGAAGCCCTTCGCGAGTTGCAGTGACTTGGCGGGATCGGCGGCCGTGGCGAACTGAGCCATCCGCAGTTCGATGTTCTTGTGAACGTGGCCGGTCGTCATCGCGTGAAACCAGCCGCCGTAACTGAAGTGGCAAACGGGAATGCCACGATCGACGATCTCGCGCAGCACTTGAGCCGACATCTGCACGTTGCCGAACAACGACACCTGCGACACGTCCATCAAGGGCATGCTGACCGGCTTGCCCTCGCGAGGCCGAACGACGAGCCGGTCGCCGTCCTTGCCGACGTAGGCTCCCTGTTCTTTGACGTACAACGGCAGGGCATCGTCTCGCGCGGGAAGCAGTCTTCGCACCTCGGGAGTTGGCGCGTTGAACCGATTGCGTGCCGCGAGCGGATCAGATGTATCGAGTTGAACAAGATCGTCATGCCGCAACAGATTCGTCTCGTCCGGCAGACAGATGCCGACCAGCGAACAGCGAGGGCATTTCGGACTATCGACAAGCGGCGGCGGCATTTGCTGCGACTGAGCCATCTCGCGCAGTCGCCGGACCAGCTCGCGAGTCCTCATCACCAGCGTATCGTCGAACGGGATGACGACTCGATGACGCGACTCGATGTAGTACAACTCGCCCTGTTCGCAGGTGTAACCGTTCTCGCGCAGGATCAACCCCTGCGCACAAAGCTGCACCCGCTCCGGTTCCCATGATTGCTCGGCGTTGTTGGGGATCGAGCCTTTCTTGTAATCGACCGGCGTGGCGACCAGTCCCTCCAGTTCGAGTACGTCCAGCTTTGCGACCAGCCCCTCACGTGGAGCCGACAGCGTCAGCGCGCGAGTCTTGATCTCGCGGCCCTCGGATTCCGCATCGTCGTGCGCCGCGCGGCATTCGTCGCTGTCGGGAACCGGCCGAGCTGACGGCTTATCGACATTGCGATGCCCAAACGTCCCCTGCCGCGTGTCGAGGTTATCGGTGAACTCACCCTGCACCCATTCGAGGTACGCCAGCCGCGGGCAGTAGGCGAACTCGTTGAGCATCCGTGCGGGAATCAACTCGTCGTCCGTATACGGTGCGGACTCATCATTCTGTTCGTCGCCCATCAGTAGAGCGGCAAGGTCGAGTGAGGGTGCAACCACGGGAGTCCCCTTTCACTGAGGAGGATCATCCGTGACGACAACTGGCATGGAACGTCACCTGGAGAAGCGGTTCGATGAACCTCAAAGATTCGATCCGCGCGAGGCACATCCCTCATCTCTAAGCTGAAGCATGGAGCCATGCAGCAAATTGCGGAACAAGCCGCAAATTGCCGTCGTTCGCTTCAACTTCAGTGCAAATCGTTCACGGAATCGCCAGAGGTCGTTTCATGTTGTGAACAGTCTGGCAACGGGATCGTCTGCAAGAGGTCGTCGCCGATTGGAGGTGCCGGCTTCAACGGATCGCTCCTCATCGGCGAAGAGGTCTTCGATCCCACAGTCGCCGTTCCGGTGGGTGGGATGACGGCCGAACTCGCATCTCACCAATCATTCCAGTACCAGACGTACCTGTTGGCGTTCGATTGGTTGAGGCAGGAACTTATCACTCGAATCATGGTCGGAGCCGGAAAAACAAAAAGTGCCTGATCGGTACGGCGTTGCTCAACCCCCATCGACTGGAAATTGACTACGGGAGCCAATTGGTTCAGTTGATTCAGGGGGCGAGTTGGTCGTGAGTTTCCCGCTACGCGGTGCGGCGTCTCGCCTGTCTCTCTACCGCTTTGGCGGCGCATAAGCTGGCAGCATGTGCTACTGATTTTTCAGCAGGTTGACTGTTTGACGAGTCCGTTCTCTCGAAGTGTTTCTCGCACGTTCATTTCACGGCGACAAATGCTCCAAGTCCAAAGTGACAACCGTACCCGAGAGCAATCGGGCCGGTGACGGGTTGTGGCCGCCCGTGCTCGTCGCGGAACGTCAGTCGGAATCCAAACCCGTTCGATCCCGCTTTCGATCCGCCGCCGCCCAGTCTCTCACGCCGAAACTTCAGCCATGTCGTGAAATGCCCGCCCAACATCGTCCCACCACACTTCGTAGCCTCATTCTTCAATCCCGTCTCGACCTTTACCCCCGTAGGATGGGCTCCCAGCCCGTCCGCCTGCGTTGCTTCACCCTTCGATCCCTCGTCGAACTGCCTGCCACCCAACAACGGTTCAATCAACACATCGCGAGCGACTCCCTTGAACTGCTCCCGCTGGGCCAATTCCCACCGCACGGCCTCAATCAACCCGGCCTGCAATTTCGGATCGGCCGCGATGGCCTCGACCGAAGGTATCCGCCTCTGCGTCAAATGCCGAGTCAACACAATCGGAGTCCGCGACTCCCACACACTCGCCGTCGCCAACAATTTCGACCGCCCCGCCTTCTCGTTGATCCCCCCAAAGTCTTCACTTCGCCCCACACCCAGTAGCACGAGTTGAGGTTCCAGTCCCCTCGCCCCGGCCTAGCGGAGAGAGGGATTCTTTGCATCCGTCTCCGATCGTCGTCGGTTAAGACGGTGAAAACTGTCCGAGTCCAAAATGACACGAATGTCCAAACGCGGGCATCGCAAGCGAGATTGGAGTCGAGAACTCAAGATCGAACGCGAGGCCAATCCGTTTATCAGCGATGTCGATTTGTTGTGAAGCGGGGATGTGAATCTTGCAGACATCCCAAGTGGAACTCGAATCGTTGCGTCGGCTGACAATTGGATCATCGACACCGCCACTCTCTTTGAGACACTGCATCAATTGGCGTTCCGGGCAGTCTTGCTCGCGCATCCGTCCGTCGGTGATCTTCTTGCGATACCAATGGCGTGGCGGGACGAAGGGCGTCAATGATCGCCATTTCTTCGAGATGGGTGGTTGCGGGAGGTCGCGAACGGCGAGCAAAATCGGACGAATTGGGAAACGGCCGTCAGCCCAGCGCAAAGCACCGACGGACATCAAGGCATTGATCTCACGCTGAGTGAAACCGCAGCGGCACCAGACTTGGAGTCGTTCGAGGAAGTTGCCGGTCGCATCGGGTACGGGCAGGTAGAAGGCATGTAAGTGATCACCGACCAAGCCATCGGGACGGTCGTGGCCGCTCAAAGCAAACGACGGAATCTTGTGGTTACTGATCGCTGCTTTTCGGAACAGTGTGGCGATGGATACGACATGCTTCGACGGAACGGGAATCCGCGACTGCAACGAGAACTCCAAGTAGTAAGCCACAATCGGAGAGTCGTCGCGTTTGGGCTTTACCGGGCGAGCGTGGCGAATCACCCAGCGTTCTGGCCAGCCATCGGGCATTTGGTAGGAGTACCAAGCCGCGCCATCCGGCAGTGGTTGCGGCGTATCGAGGAGGTCTTGAACCAAGTGCTTCGGTGCAACGAATGGATCGGTGACGTTGTTCCGGAGCTGCCAAAGATCGGTTGCTTGGAACTGGTCGGGATTCGGACAGAACACGTCGCGGCAGTTAGTCGCGATCCGCCGTCCCGGCTTCTGATCGTTGATGACCACCGCCGCGCAGCTTGAAGGATCAAGAGCTTCTGCATCGGATGACGCTGAAATCTCACAAACAGCTTCGGCGCGGCCGAAGTAGCTGATGTCGCCCAACAAGTCGTCGAGCAACGCTTTGATCCGAACGGCTCCCGCGTCCCGATTCTCGGCGGCGATGTTGTCGAGCGTCCATCGAAACAACACGTCGCCCCCGACCGCCACGAAATGGTTCTCATGCCGCACTTTGCCGGACGGCACACCGGGGTTCGGGTGGTAATGCACGGTCTTGGAGAACGAGACCGGTGGCAACCGCATCACCGGCAACTCGCGTCCCAGCGTTTCCAGCAGTGCGAGCAATTCGCAGGAAGCAGGCTGTCCGGGATTCTTCCGAAACCACGCGGCTGCAATGGCTCGAAGCAATCGCCACGGACTAGGTGGCCACTCAGCTTCTGCGATACGAACGGGATTCTGTCCCCACGGGTGGGCGTAAAAGCGTCCCCAAGGAAAATGAAGTCGGATCGTTAGCATGTCATTCTCTCTCGACTTCATTGCCTAGGTGAGTTGCAAAGTCATTGGTGCGCGGTCGGCGGGGAATGTCGCAGCGGTGATGAGTGCGGCGAGAGGTTCAATCGCGATTTGTGCGAATGGGAAGTCCGTCTGAGTGACGGAAATTTGTGGCCGCGATCTTACTTTGGGATTGGAGCCGTTCTTGAGGCACAGATCGCACTCGGATCGAAGACGACTCGACGCATCACACTCATTCAAAAACTGAGCGACTTTCCAAAGTGAGAGAGCGACCAACAAGTCAGCACGTGCCACACGCAATGTCTCGCGCTCTTGGTTCGCGGTCTCTCGTTGTTGCCTCTGTTCACCACCTTCATTCGGAACTGCTCCCGTCGGGAGTTCAGCCAGCGACAAGCCCCACAGCAGGCCAACGTCGATCATGAATCTCGCTTCAATTGTCTTGGCGACGATCCGTTCCTTGCGAAAGATCGCTTGGCCAGCGTCACCCGTTCCGATTGGGTCGATTCGCACACCGGGGACGCCCACGGATTGAGCGTTCAGTCCGACAATGCTGGCGGTCAACGCTCTTGGTGATCTCAGGCCGACGAACGTCAGCAGACTCTTCAGCGAAATCTGGAATCCGTGAATCAACGAAAGCGGATCAAGCTCCATCGCCAACCGAAAGATGCGCGGAACGTTTGCGGCTGGGACATCATCGGACGTGCCTCCCATCTCCAGTTTTCGCTTCACATAATCAACGAGCATCTCATTCGCCGGGTTGCCTTGGCTGGCTTCATCTTGTCTCGGAGGAATCTGCCCCTTGGCCTTCATCACATACTCGGACGCGAATCGGTGGCCATCAATCGTAGATGCCGTCATGAATCGTTGCCCTTGATTGACCACGAGGTAGGGCAGCCTATTCAGTTCGTCGCGCAGCTTCCCGGTGTACTTGTCTGCGAGGCAAACTTCTTCCAGCCGATTGGCCATCGAAGCCTCGGATTCGATGAGACAGATTTGCCCGTCTTTTTCCGATGGGTCCGGGTAGAAAACTGGTCCAACGTCGGGGAAGCCGGTTGGTTGCAGACGTGGGTCGCCGTTCGTTGTTACCAATTCGGCGGTGATGAAGAGGCGTTTGCAATCGCGTGGGATCGTTAAGCCGCCAAATTGAAAGTTGCCAGTGGTCATGGTTCTGCATCTCCAGTTATCGCTTTGAGGTTTGGGGAAGAGTGACACTTCGGAAAATCATCCAGTGATCGCGTCGATCAAGCGGGATCAACACGGCAGCAGCCAGACGAAGAGCCAATTTAGGATCGACACATAATTGGTTTCGACCTTGGGCAAGAGAAACAACATCGCGCCCGCAAAGGTTCTTTTTCTGCGTGCGAGATTCTTCGCCGTAGCAGTTTTTGACGCCGACGATGGCGAGACGTCGCAACGCTTCGACGGTTGCTGAAGCGGCAAGTTGCGGCGTCCGTTGGCACAACCAAGCGATCGCTTGTACGGAGCGTGCCGATGGACCGCGTGCCTTCGTGTCCTCTCCGTTGGCGGCCTTTCGCCCCTCGTCGATTCCGATTTCGATCAGAGAACGCAGTGCCGCATACGGCAGCGGAATGGGCTCCCATTCGTCTTCACTCGACAAGTCACTGCGGTCGTGTGGTTCTTCCTCGAAGCGGTTCGCGTATTGCCAGTCAATGAGGCTGAGGCCCATCACAAGCCGTGCGATGCGCCGGTCATCCAATTCCCCACGCAGGAACTTGAGAATGCTTTTCAGTGAAGCCGTTCGTCGCCCCACGAGCGCCGGTCGCTCATCTTTCGCCGAATCAAGATGCCGTCGGGCCAAAATCGTTGTGAGATCAAAACACAAATCGTTTCCCGACCAAACCGCCTGCGCTGATGGCGGCTCTGGCTTCGTCGGCAGAAACCAATCACGCCCTCTTCGTTTGAGCGGCACGAGCGATCCCAAGAACGGTTCGACCTCGGACCATTTGTTCTTTGGCTGGCGTTCATGCCCCGTGATCGAGGCCAACACGCGGGCAATCTCAAACTCTGGATCGTCGCGTCCGAAATCCCGCAGAGCTGCGTCCCATGTTGCACTCGATAAGGCCGGGATGAAGTTGACTCGTCCAGAAGAATTGATCTTTTCACGGAGCGATTTGGACTTTGCCAAGTCAGCGTTGAGGACAGCAAGACGGCAAAGAACTTCGATGATCTTGCCTGGACTCGGTTCGACAATCGCATCGTCGATGGCTTCGAGGACGGGCAGTCGATACCGATGGAGGTTCTTCTTGGCTTCGCGATGAAAATCGAACTGCTCCAGAAAGCCATTGGCATCGACGGGCGTGAGCAGTTCATTCAACAACGTCGTCTGTGGCTCGACCGTGCAAGGCACAAAACGCCCCGCTGTCGTCCACGGCACGCTGGCCCCTTTCAGTTTGAACCGAAACTCTTGGAACGCTGCAAAACCTGCATCCGTGCCTTGCGATCTGATGGCACGAGCGAAGTCGCCGGAGAAGCGACATTCTTTGGTGGGCAATCGGGTTTGCGAGTCGAGTATGAATGACTGCAACTCGTGGTATGTCGTGGGCCGGCTCCAAAGTGGAAACCAGAACGAAGCCGCTACGTCGTTACCGATTGGATCGCCGTTCTCATCGGTCATTGTCTCCAAGCCGTCGAAGACGAAGGGAAAGGCCGCCCGCGAACGAGACTGAGCATTCAGCGTCTTGGAAGTCGCACCGCGCATTGCCAGCGCGCCTTCGACAGCCAAAACATAATCGAACGGGCAGAAGGGAGCGTCTTCGGAGACCCATTCTGTCCCCTGATTGAAACGCTTAATCGCGTCAGGAAAGTACGGCGTACCTTTGCCTTTCAAGTCACTCGCAGCAACACCAGAAGGCGCTATCCTGACGCCAAACAGGCTGGCATCGACGTAGTCATTCGGACGTTTTTTGAAACGAATGAAGTATTCCCAGAAGTTCAGAAAAATGTCGGCGTTGACTTTATCGCCGGGACGTCCGCGCCTGACGAAAAGTGGGTTGTCGTTTTGCCGGGAGACGTGAATGGCACAGAGCGAGTCGAACGATTCTCCTAACGACTCTTCAAGAACATCACGGAACTCCTGGGTAAGTTCCGGGCCAGACTCGGCGTCGTCATCAGTGTTTTGAAAGCGAGGTGTGAAAGAGCGGGCGATTTGGAGGCTGCGTTGAAACGGGTCACTGTTGGAAAGCAGTCGTGCCGCCTCTGGTAATACGCCGTCCTTCTTTCCGCTTTCTTTTCTTTCGATATCGAGTTGCAAGAACTGCGCGATGGGTACCGGAGCGTCCGATGTCGCCGACTCACTTTCAAGAGCGACAACCGTAGGCAAGTGCGTATCCGGAGTGGTCTGACTATCGCAATCCGGTGAGTCAGGCCGAAAAAGATTCACCAGTGAAATGACTTCGCTTGCTCTCGCAGTATCCAGCGCAAACTTAATCTCACCGTCCTTTGAGACTTGTTTCGTTTTGCTGAATCCGAGTTCTGTCAACTGCTCGACGTGCCTCTTGCGAAAGAGATGCACGATTGCAGGGTCAGTGGCAATCGTCACTTTCAACGCGGCAACGCCTCGCGTCGTGACTTGCTCGGAACTGATCTGAAGATTGGCCTTCTTCGCCAAATCCTCGGCTTCGGAGCGTTTTGCGAGATCGGACAAAGTGAATTTGAGCTCTCCCCCTTTTGATACCTTGGTTGTCTTCTTCATGCCGAGTTTGAGAAGCTCGGCTTCGTGATCTTTTCGGAAATTATCGAGAGTTTCACGGCGGGCCAATATCGTCACAGCGATTTTATCGGTAACACCTCCGCTCTTGTTCCAAGCGGCGATCATTGGCGTCGGCTCATAGTGTTCCGCGAAGAACTCGCGAAGTTTTTCAATTGTCGGATATCGTGGCGAATAGATTCGGAAGCAGGCTCGATCCGTATCCCACCAGCCTTCGGCGTCCGAGTCTGTCTTGTCTTTATGGGCGCACTGCGCAAGCGCCCGCAACACGCCGATGGCCTTCAGCGCGTGGCCAAGGACATCGTGACGACAACCGACGAGCGGGATTCCTTGGGATACGCTCATGAGTTGGCTCCCTGTGTTGCTGTGGTCTGCGGAACTGGCGGCGAACTGATCTCGGCGTGGATCACTTCCGTCTTGGGTTCGGCACTCGCCCGCCAATCGGCGGCTCGAAAGATGGCTTCGTAGAACGCGAGTCGGAACGGGCCGAACTCATCCAGCAAGCGCAGAACGCTCTTCGTCCAACTCTCCGCCCCATCCTCGCACCGCCCCATCTTCCGGCATTCGATGGAAAGCGATTCGGTGTCGGGCAGTTTCTTACCAAGAACTTCGCTGCCTGTGACCGCAGTCCCCTCTTCGATTCCGCGTACTTCGTCGCGCTTGCTGGACGCTGCCCGCGTTGGATCGCGGGGCAATTCGTCACGCAACACCTTTCGCACATAGCCATGATGCGACATCACGAGATACTCGGCCAACAGTTCGTGGATGTCGGGTGTGTGACCATCGCGCCGATGGTGCTGGCGAAGTGCCAAAGCAGATGCGACTTCGTGCCGCAGCTTCGGAGCGAACACACGCTCAAGCTCGCGAATGGCAAGCCGCAGTTCGTTGCCGGTCTTTCCCCGAAGGATCGGGCTGTTGTTGAACGAAAACTTTGCGATCGGCTTGATGCCGTCGGGCCACACCAGTCCAGCCGCATTGGCCAGCTTGCGAGTCGCATCCTGCCATCGGGCGACGTTCTTGCCGTAATCATGCCATCGAACAGCCTCGACAATCGCCTTGGCCAAAAGGCTGTCGAGGGGTTGTTGCAGTCCTGCCAGGATTCGCATTGCCTCGCCGCAAACGTCCTCGGTGTGCGCCGCAAGACCCTGCCAACCATCGTTGAGTCGCGACAGCATCTCTTCGTCGGTTGGCCTTGTGGGTTCGACATAACGATCCGACGGATGATTGCTCGAATCGCCAGTCCATCCCGTTACGTCGTCGTACCCGCCAGCCGAAATCGGCAACAGCAATGTGGCACCCGGGAAAACATTCTCGGAGTTTGCCGGCTGCCATCCAATGTCGCGGCCTTTCCAAACATAACCACGCCGCCACGTTTCCAATCCGCCCTTGCCTTTGAGCTTCCGAACTGGAACCTGACAGATTTCTTGGGCTTGAACATCAAAGCTAAATGGCGGCTGGTCACCAACCCAACTCCGCCAGAGCACATACACGTCGGTCTCCGGATCGGTGCCGCGAATGAAGGGCGACACGTCGGTGTAACCCAATGACACGTTGCTGTCCGTGTCGAAGAAGTCGAGCAACTCATGTCGCAACAAACTGTACGCGGGCGGTTTCAAAACACGATCCAAGTCATCGCTAAGTCCCGTTTCGAGTCCGTCTGGACTGGCATCGGTGATTCTCTGCAATGAATCGAACGCCTGTTTGCATTCGTCTCGTTCGTATGGCAGATAACTGTCACGCTCGCGTTTCTCCTTGTCCTCTTTGGTCTCCTTCGGTCGAGGTTCCGGCAACTTCAGGCCCACGATGAAGGCGATCGGTGTCCAACCCACTGAACTCGCACCGGCATGACCGAATTCGCCAGCCCGATTCAAGCGGCCCAGCCGTTGAATGATGCTGGGCAACGGTGCAATCTCGCTCCACAAGATTCCCGAAGAGACATCAACGCCCGCTTCAACAACCTGAGTCGCAACGACGATCTGCCCTCCCTTTTTCGCATTCGGAGTCTTCAACCGTTCCATTTGTGCATCGCGATCCGAGGGACGAAACCGCGAATGAAGGAGGACAAAGTCGATCTGTTGATCGCCTGAAGACGCCAACGCTCGAAGTCTCTCAAACAGAATCCGCGCCCGTTCAACTCTGTCGCAAATCACCAACGTGCGGCGAGGAACTTCGTCCGCAGCACCATTCAGCGTCGCAACCATTTCACGATGCCTTTCAAGAATCCTCTCGGCAGCGCTGTCCTCTTCAAGATTCCATCCCGGTTGGCATTCAAGCCTTTTCGTCGCGAATCGCCGTTGTCCAAGTGGACTGTGTTGGTCCGCTTTCTCCGCATCGGAAAGTCCAAACTCGAAATCGTTCGGCCGCCGGTCTCCGCCCTCACTCCGCCACTCTCGCGTCGTCAGCATCCGACGGTTCGCGGTTGCCGACATGTACCAGCAGACGCAGGGTCGCTCCGCGCCGAAGTATTTCTTCCCGTCGATAACTTCAGAACGAAACGCTTCCAGTTGCAACGCCGTCGCCAGCCCCGGCCCCATCAACTGCACTTCATCCAGAACCCAAAGACAATCGTTATTCAACAAGCCGAAGTGCATCGGCCATTTCCTCCGACTCATCGCGTAACCACGATTGAGCGCCCGGCTCAACAACTGGTCCTGAGTCCCAATCAGGATCGCGTTGCTTTCCGGCCTCAATTCCCACTCTTCTTGAATGTTGCCGCCCATCAGCGTGTATGCGGAAACGTCGTGGCTGATCAAAGAGGCTTCTTTCAGATTGTGTATCCAGCGATCGACCTCGTCTCGCGTTTGTGTGACCAACGTCCGCATTGGTAAGCAATAAACCAACCGACGTGGCCACAACGCTTGTGACCCGGCACACGGAGTCGCGCAGCGATTCCACAACCAAGCCAGCGCTACCGCTGCCGTTTTCCCCGCTCCAGTCGGGGCAGTGATCGCGAGCGACATCGCCCCCAACTCGGCACTTTCCCAACGTGTACCAAGACGCCGTTGGTAATCGAAGGGCGAACGGCCGGGGCAGGCTGTCGCGAAGAAGGTGTCAAAGTCCATGAAGGCGTCTTTCGGTGAACGGCTTGATGTTGTTCTCGGGTGGCGGCAGACGGTCATCGACTGAGGCGGCGGATGTGCGGCGGGATTGTGTCGGAACGGCGGGACGAATGGAAACGATTGCGAGGTCGATGGATGAGCCTCGTCAACTCGTGTCGTCTTCCGCGCGTGGTTGGGGAAGTTGTTCGAGACGGCGTTGGATCAGGTGTTGGTCGGGCAGGGCGGTTTGATAGGTGGCGATGCCGATCTTGGTGGCTGCGTCGGTCAGCGCGAGTCGGACCTGAGACTTGTCGGCGGTTTTGCAGAGTACGAGACCGATCGAAGGGTTCTCGTGAGGGAGCTTCACTTGTTCATCGAGTGCCGCGCAGTAGAAGCGACTCTTGCCCACGTATTCCGATTTGAACTTGCCGATCTTCAAGTCGATGGGTAACAGACATTGCAAACGACGATGAAAGAACAACAGGTCGATGTAGAACGTGTCGTTGCCAACCGTGAGCGGGTACTCCTCACCGACGAAAGTCAGGTCTTTGCCGAACTCCAGAAAGAAGTCGCGCAGGTTGGCGAGGATCGCTTTGCGAAGTTGCTTCTCCGAGTGCGCATCCTCAAGCCCAAGGAATTCGAGGATGTAATGATCCTTGAACGGCAGCAGGTCGCCTTGTTCAGCGACAGCGGGCAGGCACTTTTCAGGATCTCGTTTGACCGAGACATACCGCTCAAAGAGTGCCGCATCGATCTGGCGGCGGAGTTCACGCACCGACCAGCGTTCTCGAACCGACATCGTCATGTAGAAATAGCGTTCGTCCGGACGATTGCAGGCTCCCATGATGATGTAGTGGTGAGACCACGAAATCTGCGGGATCAAATCTGCGAGGGAAGACGAGCCAAATAGTCGGGGCGCTGTCCCGACTTTTGTCAGGTTGGCGGTCGTTGATTTGAATTGTCGGGACACTGTCCCGACTTTTGGTTTGCTTCTTTTGCCTGCTGCGATTTGTCCGCTCTCGACAACGGCCTTCTCCGTTGCTGCGAAGTTCTCTTGGAACCAGCAATCTGTTTCTCGGCAGGCTACGAAAAACTGCCGCATGCGAAACACGTTGTCGCGACTCAGGCCCTTTATGTCCGGAAACTCAATCCGCAGATCGGCGGCCAATTGCTCGACCACCGCATCGCCCCATTTGGCGGTCTCTTGTTGCTCGACGATGACTCGCCCGATATGCCAGTAGAGACAGACCAGTTCGCGATTGACGGTCGCCAACGCGCGATGCCGCGAGTCTCTGATCGCCTGCTTCAGATCGGTCAGAATCTGCCCATATCCAATGAGCGTGGAATGGTCTGAGCGACGTGACGATAGCTGCTTGTTAGCCACGGCCGTCTCCCGTCTCACCCCGCGAAGGGGGGCTGGCTTGAAAAGTGGTTGTCATCATCGGGGCAAGCCTCGGGGGCGTCGGAGTTTGTTCGAGGGAGTGGCCGGTTGGTAGACCTGTTGCATGGCCTGGATGGTGTCCCTGATCTCGATGCGGAGGGACTCGGGTTCCAAGACTTCGGCGTGTTCGGCGAAGCTGAGGAGCCAGGCTTTGAGTTCTCGCAGGTCGCCAAGATGGAACTCCGCGAGGAGTGAGCCGTCTCGATGTTTGGTCAGGGTCTGGCTGGTGTGCCATTTCTTTTCTGTGACGTATCTGGCCACGGTCGCGTCGAACCGCGCACGGACCTTTGTGACCGAGCCGTCTCCCGACATGATGCCGAACGATGAGGCGAGGTACTGTCGCGGATCGAAGTCCTCGGGCAGATTGAACACGAGTGACGTGACATCGACGGCACTGATCCGGTCGAGTTTGTAAGTCTTGACCTTGTCGTCTTCGCGGGCGTGGGCCAGTAGATACAGACTGCCTTGATGCCAGAGGAGTGTGAGCGGATAGACCTCGGTCGAGACCGGCTCGGTGGCGCGGGCCGAGTGATAGACGATCCAAGCGATCTTGCGGTCCTCGGTCGCGATCAGCAGTTGGTCGATCTGGTCGGCATGTTTCGAGTAATCGCCCGCCGCCAGCGGCGTTTGCTGAAACACGCGGGCCAGTTTGTCGAGGTACTCGATCGCGCCGTCGCTCAGCGTGGCGCGAATCTTCTTGAACGCCGATTGAGCACCCGTCCAGACGTGAGTCCCCGCCATCGGCTCCAAGAACCGCCGGGCCAGATAGAGCGACAGCACTTCGGTCAGATTGAACTTCAGTGACGGTACGCCCGGCCCACCATCGAGCTTCCATGACTTGCGACCGTATTCTCCAACGATCTCGGTGAGTGGGAAGCCCGTCTTGGAGAGGAGCTGCAAGTCGCGGCGAATGGTCTTGTCCACGACTCCCATTTCCTCAGACAGCTCGCGAACAGTTGCTCCATGTCGGCGAGCCGACAATGTCTGCAACAGTCCCCACTGCCGGGTCAGTGTTGAAATCTCAGCCATCATGCCCTCATGGCAGGTAACGGATCACGATCATGCGAGCGGCCAACACTACCACACAGCCTGGACAAACCGTGTCCAACCCCACCACAATTTTCAACACTCCGGGCAAGGCCCTCGTGTCGCGATCGGACGACGTTTGAAACATCTTGATTTGGAATGTTTTACCACGCTTTGAAAACAAGCTAACGAACGTACCATTTACCTGCCGCTCGACATCGCTCCGAAAGAAGCGGCGAATGAATCGCACGGTGCAGGCCAACAGTTGGAGTGCAAATTGAAACGAACGCCCCAACGGTTGAGGTTGATGCTCGCAACCCGTAATTCCTGAAGCGGCCAAATAGCCTCGCCCAAACGCGCGGATACCGAGCCAGTAACATGCACGAGTCACCCCAAACCGTTCACGCGTTGCGGAGCCTATGGCAGCCGCACAAAGAGCGGCTGGCACTCATCCGAGGCGACCATCCGACCGTGATTCGCTTTCATCGGGCTTGTAGCTGGCTCAGTCACGTCGAGAAGTACGATCCGATCAAGGACGCGGATCAGGTATTGATCCATCAGTGGATCGCGTTCAACTCGCTGTATGGACAGTGGGACGAAGCGGCTCTCGAACCGGCGTCCGATCGCCGATGCTGGCAGACGTTCCTTGGCCGAGTCACGTCGCTCGATCGTGCGGGCCATCTGGTGTCGATGCTTCGGGACCACAAGCCGCTGGTGCTTTGCATCCTCGAAGACGAGTATCTCAACCAATACTTCTGGCAAGACCCGTGCGAAAAGACGGCCGGACAGGCTCGCAACGGTCGGCACAAGGCACAGAGTTGGTATGTCGAGGGACGCTGGCTCAACATTCTGGAACAGCTCGTCATCCGCATCTACCTGCTGCGCTGTCAGATCACGCATGGAGCGGCCACCTGCGGCAGCCGCCTGAACCGCAAGGCATTGAAGCACTGCACCGCGATGTTGGGCTGGCTACTGCCCGCGACACTTCAAGTCTGGATCGACCACGGTGCCGACGAGGATTGGGGACCGATGTGCTATCCGCCGATGCAGATGAAGGTGGGAGCGAATCGAGAACGGCGGTGAAGGTTGTGCCCAAAGATCATGCGGTGGGCAAGTCGATCAAGAACATCGCGGCCAACAACTCGATGCGGGATCTCTTTCAGAAATCCCCGATGAAGTGAAGGATTTGTCACAGTGAAAAATCGCCGATGTTCGCCCACATGCCGGTCGGCACGCCGCACTCGTTCAAGAATGAGAGCGGCCAACCGGCGAAGATGTCGATCTCGGTCGCTCCGGCCGGTCTGGAACAGATGTACTTCGAGTGCGGTGTCCCGGTCGCCCAAGGAGCAACAACCGCCCCACCAACTTCCAAGGCACAGATCAAGAAGTTGCTGGAGTTCGCCCCCCGGTACGGGATTGAGATCAGACTGCCGGAGCACTGATGAAGACGGACTGACCGCCAGCCGTGCAGTGATTGCGACTCCGCTGCATTGATGCGGACTCACATCTCGGTACTCGGTAAGCCGGCAGTGTCGCGCTCGCGCCGGAATGCGACGCCAACAAGACACACCAGTCCAAGCAACAATTTAATGGATCATGTGAGTCTGGACATCCTGTCCGGAGAAATCTGATTCGCTGGACTCACCCCTCTCGATGATGAGTGTGTGCCCAAGTTCGCTCACGATTTCCTCTGACTGAATCGCCGAACGATCATCGTTCGCGAAGGTCCGTGAAGCATCGGCCCATCTAAATAGTCGGTCGCGTTGTGGCACATTCAGTGAGACGGGTTACGTCTCCCGAGGCCCGCTGTTCGTGAAATCCGAACCGGCTTCGAGTTCTCTGCCACGGCGGCACAATCACAGTTCTACGAATCACAAGGAGATTCACAAATGAGTCACGTCGTTGAGATCAAGACCCAGGTGAAGGACGCGACGGCGGTCGCGGCAGCCTGTCGCAGATTGA
>JAYVOX010000292.1:0-6911 GCA_043757695.1 Schlesneria sp. | reverse complement strand
ACCCCCATGAATTACGGGGGTTGCAAAAACTCAAACACAATCAAAACCCCGCAGAATTTCAGCGTTGGCACTTTGGGAGATATGGCAAAAGTCGAGCTAGCAGCCTGTTGAAAAAGGCCGTGGCCTCGGCTTCCAACCGGTGATTTCTCGGAGAAAACCTGACCGGCTGGAAGCCGATCCCACGAGCCGACTCACCTTCAGCCGAACAGCTTCGACAACACCTTGCCGTCGTGAGCGACCTTGAATGGTCGGCCCGAGGGTGAAAAGAACTCTTGTTCCAGCGGCAGGCCGAGCGCGTGACCAATCGTCGCGTTGAAGTCGGCCGGGGTGACACCATCTTGATCGACGCTATGGCCGTCTTTGTCGGACGTGCCATAGAACCGGCCTCCCTTGATCCCGCCACCCGCCATGAAGCCCGAGTAGGCTCCCGGATGATGGTCGCGCCCTGCGTTCTGATTGATCTTGGGAGTCCGTCCAAACTCGGTCCCCAAAACGACCAGCGTCTTCGAGAGCAGGCCCTTCGCGGCGAGATCAGCGATCAATACGGAAGCGGCTCGGTCGAGCGTCGCCGCTCGATTCGGGAGGCCGTTCTGGTCGTAGATGTTCGTGTGCATGTCCCAACTGCCGAGACTCACTTCCACGTAGCGCACGTCATGTTCGACGAGGCGTCGCGCGAGCAGGCAACCTTGTCCAAACTGATCGCGACCGTACTTGTCACGAACGTCAGCCTTTTCCTGACCGAGATCGAAGGCTTTCAGCTCCTGACTGTGCATGAGTTGGTCGGCCTGGCGATAGAACTCACCGTAGGCTTCGACCTGCTTCTGCGGAAACTTCTTGCGGAAGCCCGAGTCGAACTTGTCGATGAGCTGCATCCGCTTCTCGAAAGATTCCCCAGTGACGTACTTGGGGGTCGAAGTGTTTTGCAAACCGGCATTCGGATCACCGACAGGAACAGGCGTAAACGCCGGTTCGAGAAACCCCGCACCGGGATGACGGGCTTCGCCACCGACCAACACGTTGTCCGGCAGCGTCTTGTTCTGGCGACCGAGCACCTTGAGTGCCCACGCTCCCATCCCCGGATGGCGGATCGAAGCGATCTCCTTGTAGCTCGTCCGGAGCAGATAACGGCCACCCTCGTGGTCGCCCGTTTCGGTGTGCATCGAGCGAATGACGGCAAGGTGATTGGCGAGCTTCGCCAGCTCCGGCAACCGCTCGCCGAACATCATGCCGCTGACATTGGTGTTGATCCCCTTGGTCTCGCCCTGAGTCTCTCGCCCCGGTTTCAGGTCGAACGTGTCGAGATGCGTCATCGCCCCGTTCATGTAGAGGAAGATCACATGCTTGGCGGAGGCCGTGCGCGAGCCACTTGTCGCAGCAGGCTTCTTCGCCGACTTGTCCTTCGGCTTGGCCGCATCCTCCGCCGCGAAAGCCATCGCGCCACGCAGGTTCATCAGGCCGGGAACGATGGTCACTCCCAGCATCGACTTGGCGGCGTACTCCAAAAAACTGCGGCGCGACGCAACATCGAGAGACTTCAGATCGGTCAACATGACGTGAACCTTTTGAGTGAATGAAAATCAGCAGCGATCGAATCGTCACGAAATGTGAGGTCATTGCACGAACAGAAACTCGCGCGTGTTGACCAGTGCCCAGATCACGTTGCCATAGCCCGCGTCGCCGTGAGTTTTGATCTCGGCCAGCGCGGCCTGTCGTTCCTCGGGAGCCGCTTTGCGAGCGAGGACGCTTTGGAAGATGACATCAATCCGCGTCTCGGGAGCCTTCTCGGAAGTGACGTTCTTGTACATCTGCGATCCCGGTTCGAGCAGCATGTGCGTGATCGGACCGTTGAACATTTGCAGTACCTGCGGAACAGAACCGTCTTCGGATGAGACCTCGATCGCCTCGCGATCCGACTGACCGAACTGACGCAAGAAGTGACCGGGCGGTTGCGGCGACGGCAACTCGGACGCACGAACCAGCAGTTGCCCCTTGTACTCGTAGTCCTTCTTGCGGGCCTCGCGAGACTTCTTTAAGTCGCCGCCACGCAGTTCTTGGTCGCGCTTGTAAATCTCCTCGGCCGTCGCCTTTTTGAGATCGAGGTCCAACATCTTCGCTTCCACGCGAGCCGGTTCCATCTGGTACTCATCCGGCTTCAACACGGCCAGCGTGATGAAGCTGTCCCACGCTTGTTCGGCCGTCATCCGTCGCAGGACCGGACCTGGGAAGTGATAAGGTTCGGCGAGCGAGACTTCGGCGTGAGTCGCCTCGCGCTGATAAGCCTTCGTGTTGCAGACGATCCGCAGGTACTCCTTCACGTCGAACTTCAGACGAACCATTTCGGCGGTGAGGTGCTCGAGGAGTTCAGGGTTCTCGGGCTGACTGTCGTCCTTGATATCGTCGATCGGCTCGATCAACCCCACGCCGAACGACTTCTTCCAAAGTCGGTTGGCGATCGTCTTGGCAAAGCGCGGGTTCTCGGGCGAGGTCAACCATTTGGCGAACGTCACGCGCGGTGTCTCACCCGATTTGACCGTCGCCGTCGGCCCGAACAACGTTTTCGGCGCGACGGCCTGTTTCGGCTTGCCGTTGTCGTACTGATAGTCGTGCGGCAGCGTGAGCTTCGCATTGTTGTCGAAGACTTCGGCGAGGTTCCCTTGCAGGAAGCGGTTGTACTTGCCGCCACCGTCGAACTTCTCATCGACCTTCTTCATGTCCTCGCGCAGCTTGTTGATGACGTTGCCGCCGCCAAACATCTTGTCGTTCGCGCCGCGTCGCGTAGAGGTGCCGAACGTGAACGCCGCCATCTCGTAGA
This sequence comes from Schlesneria sp., assembly GCA_043757695.1. Classification (GTDB taxonomy): domain Bacteria; phylum Planctomycetota; class Planctomycetia; order Planctomycetales; family Planctomycetaceae; genus Schlesneria. The sequence goes on along the minus strand of JAYVOX010000292.1, from coordinate 4,099 downwards.
ACTCCTTCTGAGTCCAACGATCGAACGGATGGTCGTGACACTGGGCGCAACCGATCTGCGTCCCCAGGAAGATGCGCACCGTATTGTTCATCGAGTCGAGCGGCATCCCCGAATCTCGCAGGATGTAGCCGGAAGCGGGATTGTCCCAAATCTTCCCTTCGGCCGTGAGCATCTCGTACACGAACTTGTCGTAGGGCTTGTTGGTCTCCAGCGATTCCTTGACCCACTCACAGTACGGCTGGCCGGGAACGTTGTTGGTCAACTGCCCGTTCTTTAATCGCAGAATGTCCGTCCAATAGTTGTAGAAGTTGCTCGCATAGCCGATCTGTCCCAACAGCATGTCGATCAGCTTCGACCGTTTGTCGTGATCGGTGTTCCCCGAGAAAGCGCGCACTTGTTTGTACGTTGGGATCGTGCCGCTGATGTCTAAGTAGACGCGACGAATGAATTGCTCGTCCGAGGCGTTGGGGTTGGGTGTGACCTTGTACTTCGCATAGTTGGCGTCAATCAGTGAGTCGATCTTCGCCGCAGAAGCCACGACCTTCGCTCGCGAGCTGCTATCGACCAACGTCGTTTTGACCTTCCGCTCGGGCACCGGTGGTGGTGGCTCCGTTTTTTTCTTGTTCGACTTGCCGCTCTTGTTCTGTTGAGCCAACGCCGTCGCGGGACCAAACTCCGACAGCGACCAGCCCAGCGCCACGGCCAGTATCACGGCACCACTCAGCGACCACTTCGACCACGAATGAAGCACCAACATCTTGCGAGACCCTTTCCTCAAACACAGACACGCTGTGGACACCGGACCAATCACCAGAGCAATCTTCCTGCGAGCGAACAGTCACCGCGCGTAATCCACTGCGATGTCCACTTCGGCGAGAATCGAGGCGAAGCGCAGGGAGTGAGAAGGTGAGTTTCCGCTCACCCGAGATGCGAACAGAATTCCTGAATCGCCCGCGAGTTTCAAGTCGCTCGCCCACCCACGACCATCCTTTGCCTGTTCTCGGCGACGTGGCTATCATCCGCACCACTTTCGCCGCCGGCTGAGTCTCCGGTCGCAACAACCACTTCCTCGTCAGACCCACCGCACCGATGGCCGACTACAACAAGTACGATCCGCGCGTTGATTCACTCGTCATGGAATCCCTGACCAACTGGGATCCGTCTGTGGGCAAGCTGAGTGACGCAGACAAAGCCGTCATGGCCCAACTGGTCCATCGCGCTCCTGAGAAGGCGGCAAAGGTCAGCTACTTCCGGTCACACACCGGTTTCACCCGTGAGATCACCGTGACCGTCGATGACATCGCCCGCATCTACGACGAGCAAATTGCTCGCTGATGATGCGTCGGTTCTCGTGACTCACACCAAGCAGATGGGCCGAGTTCCCACTGCGATACTCGCTCACTTCGCCGTCACGTCTGTCGTTTGAAGCGTGCGGCCTTTGGCGGCGTTGAGCCGGTCGAGTTGAGTCTTGATTCCGGCAGCCTTCTCGGTGGCGGTCTTCATTGCGACATCTGTGTCGGCAACTTGTTTCTGTTGTTCCGGCGTGACCACAGCCGCAGCGACGGCTTTGTCGGCGTTGCCCTTCGCAGCGACAGCAGTCTCCATCGCGGCCTTCAATTTTGCCGCAGTATCAACCGCCACTTTGTCGGCGGCGACTTTCACAGTGGCTGCGGCATCGCGAGCGACCTTGGCGGCATTGAAGCCGATTGCGGTTGCTCCAAACGCTTCGCTCTTCGCGGGAAGCTGCTGCACGGAAGCCGCTTTCAATTTGGTGAGTTCCGAGAGAGCCGCCAATGCCTCCGATGACTTCTTCGTGGCGTCGGCCGCTGCGGCTTTGACGGTCGCATCATCCGGCTTGGCTTCCACCGCGAGCAGGGCTTGGGTGGCTGCGGTGTCAGTCGCGATGACCGCTTCGAGTGCCGCTTTCAACTTGGCGGAGAGGTCGGCCACTTCTTTGCTCGCCGCGTCTCGTTCGGCCGCTGCTTTCGTTTGAGCGGCCTGAGCAGTCGTCATCGCGGTATCGGCCACGGTCAACGCCTGAGTCTTTGTCGCGGCATCGGTATCCGCAGCAGCCTTGGCTTTGGTGGCCGGGTCGATGGCGGCTTGAGTGTCAGTCGCTACTTTGACCGCTGCGTCTGCTGCCGCCTTGCGATCCGCAAGGGCTTTGTTCAGAGCGGCCAGAGTTGCGGTCACTTGAGTCGCAGCGACATCGGCAACAGCGAACTCTTGAGCGGTCGCTTCGATTCGCTTGGCCAACGACGGTGGGTTAGTCGCGAGCTTGCCGATGACGGTGCCGTCCTTTGCATTCCAGACGTGAATGGCTCCCGTGAGATCGCCACACAGGATTCGATCGGTCTCCACATCGAACGCGACTTCCATCCCAAGGTCACCGAGTCCCGCAAAGCCACGAATTGCGGCACCATTGATATCCCAGAGCTTGGCTTGGTTGTCTCGCCCCGTTGAAGCAATACGGTTGTCGCGAGTGATCTCGACCGACGAACAGCCTCCTCCATGAGCACCCCAGTTCTTGATCTGGTTGCCGTTCTGCATCTCCCATAATCGGATCGTGGTGTCTTCGCTGCACGACGCCAGCACGTTGGAATCGGGTGCCCAACTGACATCGGTGATCGCGCCGGTATGGCCGGTCAGAAAATAGAACTCACGCCCGGTAAATGCTTCCCACACGAACAGTCCGTTGCTCCGATCAGCCGTCGCAAGCAAGACGCCATCGGGACTGAACTCCAGTGCGGTGATCCAATCCGTGTGCTTGGTCTTTTCGTAGAGCAATTCGCCCGTCGAGACATCGTAAACGCGAACCACTTTTTTCGGTCCACCCAATGCGATCTGCGTCTGATCGGGACTGATGTCGGCAGCGAGAACCACGTCGTACTCAGAGCCCACTTCGGCGATTCGCTTGCCCGTCTTCACGTCCCACACGACAACCTTGCCCGAGTGCGAGCCTCGTCCACCACCAGCCATCAAAAGCTGACCATTGCGGCTGAACTTCAGAATGTGTGCGACACCTTCAGGGAACGGCAACACGCCTGAAAGTTCGAGTGTCTTCGTGTCGTAGAGGAACACCTGTTTGTGTCCAGCCACTGCGGCGACCGACGACCACGGATTGTTGGCCAGTGCTGTGACTCCGTTTCCTCGCGCCGAAACGACCAGCGGATCGATCGGTAGATTCTCGGGCATCGGCGGTGGCCCGGCCGGTCGCGCGTTCGAGACCTCAACCTTGGCGATGGCCATGTTTTTCTTGGGCTTCGCCTTGCTTCCCGCATTCTCCAGCGAGCCACCTTCGATCCACTTGCGGATCAGCGTGAGTTGCTCATCGGGCAGCTTCGGTTGGCTCGGCGGCATGACCGGTTCGGACTTGTGCGTTACGACCAGATAAAGCTGACTCTGCGAAGCGTCCCCATCCGCACGAATTACCTCACCGGACGCCCCGCCCTGCATGGCGAGGTTGTAGTTGTCGAGAACCAAGTCCCCCTTCTTGTCATTCGCGTTGTGGCAGGACCCGCACTTCTCGCGAAAGATCGGAAGGATGTGCTGATCGAAAGTGATCTTCTCTTCCTTCGGAGCGGGCGCGGTCGCCTTCTCTTCTGCGAACAAAGAACCGGCACACAGGCCACAGACCACGATGGAGGTCAGAAGACGTGACATCTCAAATTCCCAAGGCACGAGCGAACGGAACATCGACCGTAGGCGAACGAAAAGCCCGGTTCATTTGCAGAACCGGGCTTGGCAAAGCAGGTCAGGGACTCAGTGATTGAACAGAAACTCGCGGCTGTTGAGCAGCGCCCAGAAGACATCATCGAGCGACTTCTTCACGTCACTGCCTTCGGCGAAGAGCGGCTTCAGAGCTTCGGCTTCTTCGGGGAGTGGCTTGCGACTGAGGCACTTGATGTAGAGCTTCTCGACGATTTGTTCAGGGGGCAGCTTCTCCTTCAGCATCGCGGCGATGATGCCACCCTGCTGAATCTTGTTGTTGGAGGTGTCACCGTTCATGAGATGCAGCGCTTGCGAGAGCGTTGGCTCCATCTTCACTTCACACGAACACGCGGTCTCGCGAGTCGCTCGACCGAACGTAGTGAGGAAG
>JAYVOX010000291.1:0-6944 GCA_043757695.1 Schlesneria sp. | reverse complement strand
TCGGAGAAGCAGTGCAAATCGAGTCTCGACTCCCCACCGGCACTGTTTCTCCGCAGACTCCGAAACAGTGGCAAGTCGATGAGTTATTCATCGGCGTGAAGCAGAGCCACCCCGCCAGCGATATCTCACCGACCATCACCAGCCCTCCATAAACGTTGATCAGGCAACCTCACACAAGGCTCGATATATACCAGCCAGCACGCCATGGCGCGAGTTACCCCAGATCGCTAAGCCTACCCAAGAGTGCTCGATGGCCCTGCCTAGTTGCGCAGCCATAGCATCTATTTGTTAGAATGGGGGGAGAGCGATGTTCTGTGCGGTCGGCAGTGAGACTAATCTCAAAAACGTTGCCGACTTTTTGCGTCACGATTGACACAACTCTCTCTCTCTGTACTTGTGCGGCGTATTCTAAGCGATGTCGATGGTCGGCGCCGCAACAGCGGATGGAGCATCAAACAAAAGTTGCGGCCTAGTTTGATTGAACAACCTGCTGGATCGGTTGGTTTTCTTTCGGGAGAGCGTCTATGAATTGCATGCGTAGGAAGTACGGGATAGTGGCGATTTGTTGTGCGGCAGTTGTATTGACGGTGACCGCTTGCGAAGCGGTTTCAACTGCACTAACCGTCGATGCCGCCGTTGGCGGCATGAAGAAACACACTTGTCGGATTACTGCCGGCACTTCTGTCGATGTCGATAACGTAAAGGTTCAGCGAATAACTGCATGGTATCCAACAAAAACTTACGATACAGCATACCCCCAATGGGGAGGTTTGGGATTTGGCGACTTGAGCCTGAATCCACAGTACGCGGCCATACCGGGCGGCTTCACTTACACTTTCCACGAAGTCCCTATTTCTCTAACGGTTGGCGATGGAATGTTTGAGTTTGATTATCACCAGTGGTATGTCAGTGTCGGGCTACGATACAATTCGATATAACAGTAACGTCGTAAATTTTGAATCCTGGCGTGGAGGTGGCTTAATCATGTTGCGGATTCGAGTAAGCCAGCGGCACGTCGTCGGATGCGGCCTGAGGCGTGACACCTCTGGCGTGACATTAGTAGAGGTCATGGCAGCGATTGCGGTCGCGTCGCTGCTCATGGCCGTCTTGTTTCCTGCCATACAGTCCGCTCGCGGGACGGCACAAAAAATGGTTTGCCAGAACCGCCTCAAACAATTAGGGCTGGCAGCGGCGAATTATGAGTCGTTGTATGGACGCCTTCCCCCACTCAGTGTTGACCAGCAAGGTGCGCCCCAGAGACGTGACAGCGCGTTCGTCCTGATGTTTCCCATGCTCGGACTACAGACACGAGCGGACAACGATCAGCCTGGAATGACGCACATCTCAGACTTGGTTTGCCCATCTGCGTCTGTTTCAGAATTTGAAGCACCAATCCTGTATCAATGCAATGTTAGTCCAGGACTTTTTTCTGGTCATTCTTCTCGCGGGCCGTTTTCAGATTTCGATCGCAGCGGTAGTAGCTTTGCGCAAGCGACTGATGGGCTTAGTCAAACGATGCTTTTTTCTGAAGCTGTGCCCTCATGGGCCGGAGGATCAGCAGGTGCTTCCTCAGCCTACCAACAACATTATCGTTTTCGCATTAATCGAATTCCGTACTCCGCATCGACACTTGCGGCACCTTGGGCGAACAGCTCACAGAGTGAAATCAGGCAGAACGCCGATCAGTCATTGCAGGAATGCGCGGAAGGGCCGCGTCAATTCGTGCCGATGAGTCGGTCTACGTGCGGTGACTGGCGGCTAATCGCACCAAGATACACTCACTGGTTCGGGCCAAACGCATCACGATGCGAAGTTAATGGAACTTCTGCATGGATTTACTTTGTCGGAAATTATCAAGGAGCGTCAAGCGACCACCACGGCGGAGTGAACGTCTGCAGTATGGGCGGGCAGATTACATTCATTAACGAGACGATTGACAAGCTGGTCTGGCGAGCTTTGGGAACTGCCAATGGTGGTGAGAATGGTGTAACGCAAGCGCCTTAAGTTACGCTTGCTAACACAGCAATCTAGAACTCGTGTCAAAGCGAAGAGTGGTTTACGATGAAAATTTATCGCACAGACTATATTTACCGAGAACACAAGCGTATGGTTGTAGTGGTGGCATTGTTCCTCGCTACAGGAATTATTGGTAGGCAGTTGTGGCTACCGAAACAGCTTCCCTCTGCACCCGAATTTACAGAACACACGGATGTCGTAACGCTTGTCTCGTTTGAGTGTGATGACGCCAATGTCCTTGGTAAATCGTCGCCACTCATCTGGAAAAGAGGCTCGAAAGTGAAACTGACAGGCAAAATTGCCCGAGGCATTTGGGGGGTGTCGGGAGTAGTTCCTCTGTGGAGTCATTCGGGATCTGAGCCGGGGACGAACGTAATGTCCAGTCGGTCGGTCGATGATAAGCCGCTAGCATTGTTTTTTGTTTTAGATCGGAAGAAACAACGCGAGAATCTCACTTTGACACCGAAGGATATGGTTCAAACGCGTTTTACAGCCGAAGATTGTCAACAGTTTCAGTTTCAGCGGGATGTTATCATCGATTTCTCGCCTGGAAGTCATACGTGCGAGTTATGGCTGCTCGACCTAAACGAACAAGTTCCAATTAACCATCGTCCTCCCTCTGCTCCGCCTGGCACTTCCGTTTGTGAATGGGAAATAGCCGTTCAGTAGTTTCACGTCGTGGCTAACGGAGTCCTGTACAAATTTGTACTGGTGCCGGGAGCAAATCAAAGGGGCGAGGTGGCTGAGGTCGGGAGTCTTCGATCGCCACCAGCTTTTTTTATACCCCACGCGGCCGAGAGTGAGGCTTTCGGACTGTGATCGAGACCTACAGTAGTCTTGTCGCTCCGCCGACAAGACTCTCCGTCGGCGGAGCGACGGTAAAAGCCTCAATCATGGCTGCGCGAGGTATATGTCGCGGGTCGTTTTTTATGGGCCGCGAAGACGTGGATCACAGCCACCGCGCCTCCAACTCCGGCCACCCAGCCGAACGAAGTTGCCGATCTGGCGATAGACGGCATCGCTCGACAAAAGTCTGTCGTTTTATTTCACCCAGCACGCAGTATTTTTTCCATCTTTCGCCCGCGCGCCAGTTCATCCACCAACTTGTCCAAATATCGGACCTGTTGCGTTAGCGGATTCTCGATCTCTTCCACTCGATAGCCGCAGATCACACCTGTGATGAGGTGGACCTTCGGGTTTAGGACGGCATTTAAGAAGAATTGTTCAAAAGTCGCTTTTGCTTCCAGCAGTTGTTGCAGACTTTTTTCATCGTAGCCAGTCAGCCACTCAATCACTTGATGTAATTCGGACTTGGTCCGGCCCTTCTTCTCCACTTTCGCAAGATAGAGTGGAAACACCGAAGCGAATGTCATTTGTGCAATTCGTGCATCGTGATTGTTGGCGCTGTTGATGTTTTGTTCCTCGTTGTCTGTCTGCCAAGTAGGGTGCGTCAGAACAGTTCGTCGATCGGCTTGCCGAACGGCAGGACCGGGTGAGGGCGACCGGCGTGGTCGGTGTAGTTGATTGTCGGATCGACGCCGAGGTGACGATAGACCGTGGCGAGGACATCCTGAGGATGCTTCGGGTTGTCCTTGACCACGGCGGCTTGCGAGTCGGTCGCTCCGACGGCGCGGCCCCCTTTGACTCCGCCTCCCGCCAGCGCGGCGCTGAAGGCACTCATCCAGTGATCGCGTCCGGCGGTCGCGTTGACTCGCGGCGTGCGGCCGTGCTCGCCCCAAGCCACAACCAGCGTGGTGTCGAGCAGGCCGCGCTGGTCGAGGTCCTCGATGAGCGCCGAGTAACTCTGGTCGAACGGCGGCAGGAAGCCGTTCTTCAGCGACCAGAAGTTGTCGTCGTGCGTGTCCCACCAGCGCAGGTCCACAGTGACCAAACGGACTCCCGCTTCGACTAGTCTGCGGGCGAGCAGCAGTCGCTGATTCCAACCGGGGTTGTCTCCCCCCGCGCGCATGCGCGGCGTGTATTGCGGGGGATAGCCGTACCGATCGCGAGTGGACTGCGGTTCGGAATCGAGATCGAACGCCTGCCTCACACGCGACCCGGTGATGATCTCCCAAGCCTGACGCTGATGTGCATCCATGGCGTCGAGCGTTCCGGTCAGATCGACATCACGGCGGATTCGATCGAGCGCCCCCAGCAGTCTGCGGCGATCGGTCGTTTGATCGACGGCCATTCCCTGCGGGATTGCAAGGTTGGGGACTTCAAACTTCTGCCCCTTGGTGGCCGGGTCGGCCATCGTCTGAAAGGGCTGACACGCTGCACCGAGATAGGCCGCTCCGGTGCCGGGGATCATGCGCGGCACCATGACGTAGGCCAGCATTGTCGGGTCGAGATGCTGCAACTGTCTGGCAACGACCGACCCCATGCTGGGGTGAGCGTTCTCGCTCTCGTTCTTTCCGGGAGCGTGTCCGGTGAAGACGACCTGATCGCCGCGCGAGTGACTGACATCGCCGTATTCGGGAGGATGCTGCAGGCTGCGCACGATCGACCATTTGTGCATGATGGCCGCCGTCTGCGGCAGCAGCTCGCAAATCTGCAGCCCCGAAACCGAAGTCGGAATTGGCTTGAACTCGCCCCGAATCTCGGCGGGAGCGTCGGGCTTCATGTCCCACGTTTCCAGCTGACTCGGCCCGCCACGCAGGTGCAGCACGATGACCGAATTGATCCGCTTGGCCGCCGGATTCGAAGTCTCGGCCCGCGCCTGCGATCGCAAGACATCGGACAGAGACAGTCCCAAACCGCCAAGCATCCCAACGTTGATCAAACCTCGGCGATTGATGCGGATTTCTGGCGTGCTCATGGGCAAGGTCTCTCTGAAGAAGGAATCACCGGAAGAGAGTATCGTCACCAACCACTCCCTGTCGCCAGCCAAGCAACAGATCACCCGCAACAATCGGTGTGTTGCAGTCCTTTGCCGTCGCTGGGAACATCACCACTCACCGACCGGCCTGCGGTCTCTGGCTGGTCTGACTTTCCATGTCGTCTGCGGTTTCAAATGTTCTTGGGATTGGAGATTTGTTTCATGCCTTCGTTGTTTCGCAACTGTGCTTTGTTCGCTGTCGTTTTGAGTGGCGGTTGGGTGACTGCCGCTGACTTTCCGGATGCGTCAATGTTGCCCTCGCGGCCCGAGACGCCGGACCCGCTCGTGATGCTCGACGGGACGAAGGTCTCGACGGTGGAGGCTTGGAACGCGAAGCGGAAGCCGGAACTGAAGGCTCTGTTCCAGCACTACATGTACGGCTACTTGCCGCCGAAGCCGACGAAGTGGGTGGTCGAGGAAGTGATCTTCTCGGACAACATGTTTCTCGATGGGAAGGCTACGCTCAGTGAAAGCCGGCTGGCGTTCTTCGGCCCCGATCTGAAGCATCGGCTGCATGTGTTGCTTGTCGTGCCGAACAAACGATCCGGGCCGGTGCCGGTGTTTGTCGGGATGAACTTCTGCGGAAACCATGCGCTCGCGAGTCATCCGAAAATCCATCTCGTCGAGAACTGGGTCTACAAGTCGTGTGCGGGTTCGGAAATGGAGCGGGCGACCGAGAAGAGCAGGGGGACGCAGGCCGAGGCGTGGAACCTCGACCTCATCATCGAACGGGGCTACGGGCTGGCCTGCTTCTACAGCGGAGACCTCGACCCCGACACGGCCGACTTCAGCGATGGCATCGAGCCGTCGTTCTACAAGCCGGGACAAACGTCTCCCGCGCCGAGCGATGCGGGAGCGATCGCGACCTGGGCCTGGGGCTATCACCGCGTCGTCGATTTCCTGATCGAGAAGCACTCGTCCACCATCGACGCGAAGCGGATCGCGGCGGTCGGGCATTCGAGGAACGGCAAGACGACATTGCTCGCCGTCGCGCTGGACGATCGCATCGCGCTGGCCATCCCGCATCAAGCCGGTTGCGGCGGAACGGCCCCGAGTCGCGTGGCCATTGATCGCAAGGATGTCGAAACGATCCGCCGCATCAACACGGCTTTCCCTCACTGGTTCTGCGACAACTTTCCGTTGTTCAATGAGACGCCCGACAAACTGCCGTTCGACCAGAACTGCCTCGTCGCCCTCTGCGCTCCACGCGCAGTCCTCTTCTCGAATGCGACTCAGGACCAGTGGGCGAACCCGGATGGGCAGATCGACATGTTGCACGGAGCCGACTCGGTGTACGGCCTCTTCGGTGCAGGCGGCTTCGATGTGAAAGAGCGTCCGGAATTGGGCAAGGTTGTCGGGACGAAGCTCGGCTACTTCATTCGCGATGGCAAACACTCGATGGAACGGAGCGACTGGACCGCGTTTCTCGACTTCGCCGATAAGCAACTTCCGGCCAGCCGCTGACGACAGAGGCACTCCCAATCGCGATGATCGTTACAGTCGGATGATCCGATTTGAGAGCTTCGTCAGTGCCTGAATCCTCGCGGGTATCGGTTGCCAGGAGATTTCGTGGGGCTGGGATGTTGCTCGGAAAAACTTTCGTTACAATCCCCGCCCCGCTCGGCCAGGGCGGGAAGGGCGGGAAGGCATTGTCTTGGGTTTGCCACTTTGGTGGCATGTTTTTGGCTCTGGGATTGAAGCAAATATCATGGCGAACGAAGTCGAAAAGAAGATCGCAATCAAGCGCACGCTCTCCGAGAAGTACGAACGTCTGTCGTACCTCGCCGGGAGCAAGGTCAAGCAAAGCACTTATCGTTGGCACGCCAAGCACTTCCGCAATCAAGCCAATTCGATGCAGAGTGCGCTCGACTTTAAGAATCAGAACAAGTCCGTCGCGCAGTGATGGCGATGAGCGGTGATGAATGAATACGGGGTCGGTCGTGCCAATTTCCTGACTCTACCGGATTGCATGTGTGTGAATGCCGCCCGTATTTGCCCCACCGGGCAACGCCGTTAACCATTTTTACAATCCATTGGCAAATAGCGTGTT
>JAYVOX010000290.1:0-6954 GCA_043757695.1 Schlesneria sp. | reverse complement strand
AAGAGCTGGGTTTGTTCGCCTGCGTCCGTCCCTGCAAGACCTACAAGGGCGTGCGGTCTTACTTCGACAAGACCAAGGTCGATCTCGTCATCGTGCGTGAGAACACCGAAGACCTTTACGCCGGTGTTGAATTCAAAGCGGGCGACCCGAAGACGGCCGAACTGATTCAGTTCATCAACGCCAACGTCACCGGCAAAAAGATTGGCACGGGTCTCGACACGACGGGCATCAGCATCAAGCCGATGTCGGTGGAAGGCTGTCGCAACATCGGCAACTACGCCTTCGATTACGCCGTCAAGCACAAGCGGCGTTCGGTCACGTCGATCTGCAAGGCGAACATCATGAAGTTCACCGACGGGCTGTGGTACGACGGAACTCGCGCCGTCGCCCTCGCCTACGGTGCGAAGTTTGAAGAGTCCAAGCTGGCCGACGGTGTGCAGGCCGATGCAACTCTCACAGGCAAAGTGGCTGGCAACACCGGGATGCCGTACCTCGAACGGCTCGTCGATAACATGTGTATGCAGCTCGTGCAGAAGCCCGAGAACTACGACGTGCTGGTCATGGGCAACCTCTACGGCGACATCCTGAGTGACCTCTGCGCAGGGTTGGTCGGTGGCTTGGGAGTCGCCCCCGGAGCGAACATCGGCCCTGACTCGGCGATCTTCGAGGCGACTCACGGCAGCGCTCCGAAGTACAAAGGCCAGAACAAGGTCAACCCGACGGCACTGATCCTCTCGGGCAAGCTCCTGCTCGAACATATCGGTGAGTCCGCCGCCGCCGCCAAACTCGAACGCGCCGTCGCCAGCATCATTGAAGAAGGCAAGCACGTCACCTACGACATGAAAGCCGACCGCAACGACCCCACCGCCGTCGGCACCCGAGAAATGGCCGAAGCGATCTGCAAGCGGATGGCGGAGTTAGGCTAATTATTCACTTGCTCTCATCGCCTAAGCGGGATTCAAAACGTACTCGTACCCCAATGGCCGATAGCATTGTCCGACCAGCGCGGTGGCTCGGGCTGGAAACACAAACTTGAGAAGTGAAGCGTGGAGGCGGACTTGAAGTATGCCGATGAAATGTCGCTGATCCCGTGTTGTCCTCCAACTTCTGCGGCGGCGATCCGGAATCAAGTTTTCCGATTTTTCCATGAAGACACGTCCGATATCCGCAATTACTTGCCGCCCGCAAAACTTCAGCCGACCAGAAAGTGGAAAAACGACGAAGAGAGGTGTGATGGCTTGGGGCTTTCGATGTTCTTTTCACTTTCAAAAGCGGATGCCTATTTTCATGATTTGCGTCGAGTGATTCCGAACATCGGCAAGCGAATCGGTCTCCACGTCGCTACTGCCGACATTGTCGAAGACGACGGGAAAGCAACACCCGTCGATGAAGCTGGGCATTTCTCCCTTTTTGAGTCATCGACATGCTCGTTTCACGGACGGTTCCAATTGGTTAAGGCTTTGATCTGATGAACGTGTTGGAGGGAATTCGCTGGCCTTTCTCGCAATTCTCCGAGTTGGAGAAGGTGCGCGATCTCGTGGTCTTTGAAGGCCCCTTGTTGACTCACTTCCAAAACCGGCACGGCGAGGATTTCTTATTCTATTGGGTCGATTGCGACGAGAATCTGAATCGTTGGATGGTAATTCGGTTGGACGAAACCAGCATCTTGCGATTGGTGAACCGTGTCGTTCCGATCGATTTCGTGATCCCGAAGCTTTGTCGCGATGAGTTCGTGGTCTTCGTTGATTCCTCAGACAACCATTCCGCTCAAGCATCTACTCTCGTTGCCATCCAAAATATCCCGCCGGAGTACCTTCCCGAGGCAGGCGCGTATCTTCCAGCGATGCCAACCAAACCGTCGCAACGAAGTTATTCAGTCCTTGTGGAAGGTGGCTGGAGTGTGAACGAATTGGGAAAGTTTCCGCACGTCTTCACCAAGGTTTACTCGCTGCTCTACGGGCTCGATGTTCTTCACCTTTCAACGTTTGAGAAGTTTCCTTGGCGGGGTGGCTGGAGCGCAAAGCACTTCTTCGATTCGGTCGCGGCGAAAATTCCTTCTGAAGATCGTCCGTCCGTTGCTGCAATTCAATATGCGTCCCCCGGTTTCATGCGGTTCAAACTTCATGGACCAACGGCCGATCAAGTCAGCCGGTGCGTTGCCAACTGCAAGTCAAAGAACCACGAGATCGCAGTCGCATTTGCAGAGTTAACAACTTACATTCGCGACAAGCGATTGAATGAAATTACTGCGCTGGATGCCCCCTTGTGGGAACCTCATGATCCCCATCTCTCAAAGGGTGCCTTGGCAATGCTTGAACCCTTTGACGCCATTGATGAAAAGTCCTTCGTCGTGGCGTGTGATCGACCATTTGAAGCTGCAAAAATCGCAATGGCCTTCTACCGTTACATTCGTGATTTGGTCGATTTTGAAAAACGTCGTCTCGTGATCTTTCCGGCAGCCCCGCCTTCGTGACAAGTCTGAGAGGCAACACGATGAGCATTGGGCAGCTTCTATTTCGTCTCCTCTCATCACGAATGGTCGCAAACAGCGATGACCACGGCCCAAATCATCGAAGTGGACGGCATTCAATCGGTTCGATTGCCGGCTGAGTTTCGGTTTCTGTCACCAACGATTTCCATACGCCGTGAAGGCGAAGCTGTGATTCTGAAGCCGCTCAAGCGGACGAGTTGGCCTGCCAATTTCTTCGAGAAGGTTTGCATCGACGATCCCGCTTTCACGCGGCCTCCCCAAGGCAAGGCTCCTCACGATCCGACGATTACTCGTGGAACAGGAGATTGGTCGGCCCTTTCAGCCGCCGCTGACGATTTGGAGGGCTACGATTTCGATGTTTGACGATGTCCGCGTGAGATCGGCCAGTAGCGAGGATGAGTGTTATCATCTCATCACAAATTGAGTCCAATTTGACTCTCGATAGAAACCCGCTTCATGGACGAGGCTGCTTTACATGAATTGCTTTCGGGGCGGCGGCGGGATGTCGGCGCGAGGCTGCTGCGCGGCGGGTTGACTGTCGCGGCGTGTGGCTATGGCGCGGCGATGGCTCTGCGGAACTTCGGCCATGACCGACGATGGTTGAGTGTCACGCGGGTCCATGCGCCGGTCATCAGTCTCGGGAACATCACGACGGGCGGGACGGGCAAGACGCCGCTGGCCGCGTGGTTGGCGAATTGGCTCACGCACGCGGGGCGGACGCCGGGGTTGCTCAGTCGCGGGTACCGGTCACTCGTGCGGGAGGGCGAGGCTCTCGTCGAACCGATCGCGCAACCGATATCGAACGCCAAGACGGCTCAGCAGGAGCCTCGCCCTCCCGGTCTGTTGGCGGCAGCGGGCAACGACGAGAAGTTGGTTCTTGATCGGCTCTGCCCCGGTGTGCCGCACATTCAACAGCGGGATCGAGTCGCGTCGGCGCGTCGGCTCGTGGCGGAGCATCGTTGCGACACGCTGATTCTCGACGATGGCTTTCAACATCGGCGGCTCCATCGCGATCTCGACATCGTATTGATCGACGCATTGCAACCGTGGGGCTATGGCCATCTGCTGCCGCGCGGATTGTTGCGTGAGCCGCTCGCGGGACTGAAGCGAGCGGACTTGATCGTTCTCACGCGAGCCGATCAGGTTTCACCGGAGCAGCGTCGCGAGTTGCTGGACCAACTGGCGCGAGTTCGCGGTGCGGTCGAAGTTGTTCAAGTGGCATTTGTTCCGCAACGGCTGATCGGGCTTAGGAACGTCGCCTCAATCACTGGCGTAGCTGAAGTCGTGAGACTTCAGTCCGAACTCTCACGAGTTCGGCTACCTCGACCACGGATTGATGCGCCAGTCCTGAGTGCGGGAATGCCGCTCACGTTGGATGCAGTTCGAGGACAACGTGCGTTCGCGTTCTGCGGCATCGGCAACCCACAGGGATTCACTCGGACGGTTGCGTCACTCACCGCAGCCGCGCCGCACGAGACCGGTCTCGTGCGTGTCTTTCCCGATCATCATCACTACACCGAGCGAGACCTCGCCGATGTGGCCAGCGCCGCGAAGGCCGCTCACGCCGAGATCGTGCTGACCACAATGAAGGACTTCGTAAAGCTGCGTCCTGAAACATGGACCGGCCCGCCGCTCTACGCGATCGAGATTGGTGTCGAGTTTCTCAACGGGCAGACGCTGCTCGAAGACCGGCTGAAAGGACTAGTGCCCCCGCCACACTCAATCTTAGGGTAGCCGAACTCGTGAGAGTTCGGGGATTTCTGAAGTCTCACGACTTCAGCTACCCCAACTTTTAGCGTGGATGAGACACTAGGTGGCCCCCCAAGTGATACCTCACGTGGTCAGGGTTGACTGATTGACAAGTCTCGCGAATGCGAGTCAGGGAATGCCTCGCCTACGTAGCTCAGGCATTCCCTGACTGAGATGCGGCGTTGTTCCCTAGCGTTGGGCGATGACTTCGCAGAGTCGGACGCCGAACTTGCCTTCGACCACGATCACTTCGCCGCGCGCGACTAAGCGACCGTTGGCGAGAATGTCGATCGGTTCGCCTGCGGCTTTATCGAGGGAGACGACCGAGCCTGCTCGGAGTTGCAACAGTTCTTCGATCGTCACTTCAGCGCGGCCGAGTTCGAGTGTGACATCGAGTTCGATATCACCGAGTGACTCCAGCGAGAGACCACTCGGCACTCGTGTGGTTGGAGTCAACGCGGCGGGGTCCGGCTCGAAGGGTGCGAACCGGAAGGCTTGACCGGTGAAATTGGCGACGTGATTCGGTGCGTCCAAACTGCCGTCGCGGTTGGAGAGGACATCGGCCAACTGTTGTTCGGCCTGGCACAGTCGTTCGTCGGTGGAGAGCGCATGATCCGGCCAACCGAACTCGTCAAGTCCCTCGGCGTCCTCGCTCTCTCTGAACGAGTCCGCCGCAAACGCCGTGTTCTGCAAGTGCTGCACGTCACCGGGGCCGAGTGGTTCGTTGGAGACCACGTCGGATCGAACCGAGGGCTGTCGATCACGGGCGGCGCGGAGCAACACCTCGATCTCGTCGGTGGTCAGCGGCTGTTGAGCAGGGTGGCTCACGAGGGGACTCGGAAACGGAGGGGCAAAGTGCGATGAGTGACGGGGCGGATATATGTTGCCATCAAGGCTTCCGTCAATGCGTCTGCGCCGGACTCCCCGTATACTCCCGCCCTCGCACAGTCGAGGTTGATTGGCAGCAGGTTGTAGTAGATCGAACTTCCCGATGCTGGTGCGTTCCGAAGGCTGCACGCACCCTACCTACCACAGGCCTGCCAGCACTCGCAGAATTTTCGCAGCCAATACTGGAGCACGACATGGCCAAGCAATACATCCTGACCGTGCTGGCATCGAATCGAACCGGCATCCTCGCCGCGCTCGCGAATGCGCTCGATGAACTTGGCGGGAACACGCTCGATGTCAGCCAGGCGGTGATCCGGCAGTTCTTCACGATGATCGTGGCGGCCGAGTTTCCCGAGGACCGCGATCCCGAAGTGATCGTCGATCATATTCGCGCGGTGTGCCGTCCGTATGGTGCCGAGGTCTCATTGAAAGACCCGTCGGATGAAGAGGTATTCGAGTCGGCGGACGAACCGGTGGACAAGCAGCGCTACGTGCTGACGATCGCGGGGCCGGATCGCCCCGGCGTGTTGCGGTTCATCGCGCATCGACTGGCTCAGTACGGCATCGGCCTCGTCGATTTGCAGGGCCAACGCTACGAGGTGGATCGAACGTTTCTGTTCTCGATGGAGTTGGATGCTCCGCTCGGGATCGACGCGCTGCAACTGCGACGCGAACTGGAAGGCGAGTTCGCGCGGGATGGCATTAACGTCTCACTGCAACACCGGCGCGTCCTCGCGGCACTCGCTCATCCGGAACCGATGGGATTCAATGTCGAGTCACAAGGTTGAAGAGCAGGTGTCAGGGAACAGGAATCAGGAGTCAACCAGAAGCAGCAGACTGGTCTCCATTCGGCACGCCCCCGCTGCCTGTTTTTTCGATCCACTGTCCACCACCACGATCCACTTCTTCCAAAGGCATCCGCTCCAATCATGGAACACGGCACCAGTTTCTTTTCCGCGTTACAGCAACTGCGACAGTTGCCGCTCGACGTGCGCACGATCACGCTCGGAATCAACGTTTCGGACTGCCACGATCGCAGCCTGCACGTGCTGTGTGACTCGCTCTATCAGCGGATCGTGACCAAAGGGGCGAGGTTGGCGGCGGTTTGCGCTGAGGTCTCGTCACTACTCGGCGTTCCGATCTTGCAACAACGGCTGAGTGTCACACCGATCGACCGCGTGGCTCAGGGACTCGACGCGGATGATCTCGTGAACATCGCCCGCACCCTGGATGGAGCGGCTGCCAATCTGCACATCGACCGGATCGGCGGCTTCGCGGCGGATGTTCAGCACGGGATGACTTCGAGTGCGAAGCAATTGATCGCCAGTCTTCCTGCCGCACTGTCACAGACGGAGCGCGTTCGCGCGGCGGTGCATGTCGGGACGACGGAGAGCGGCGTGAACATGGAAGCGATCGCGCTGTTGGCTCACACGCTGCTGGCGACATCCGCCGCGAGCGCGCATCGCAATGGCGACGCCTCGGCGAAGCTGGCCATTTTGGCGAACGACTCGACGGGACATCCGCATCTGACGGGAGCGTGTCTCGGCGATGGCTGGGGCGATCTGGTCGTTCACGTCGGTGTGGGGGCGGCCGCGATTATTCGACATGCACTCGAACAGCAGCGGCTCGCAAATCCGAACGCACCGCTGCACGAATTGGCGGCTGTCATTCAGACCGCCGCGTTTCAAGCGACGCGCACGGCAGAGTTGGTCGGACGCGAAGTGGCGACGCGATTGGGTGCCGAGTTCGGGAGTGTCGATGTCACGCTCGCACCAACACTGCGGCCGCGCGACAGCGTGGTGGACCTGCTGCCGTTGATGGGAATC
>JAYVOX010000289.1:0-6964 GCA_043757695.1 Schlesneria sp. | reverse complement strand
TTCCCGGTTTGAAGGTCGAGAACTGGGCCGGTTAGCCAAAGGTCATCAACACTGCCAATGCTTTGCTCGCCGAAGACCTGAAGCGAATCCCCTCACCCTAACCCTCTCCCCACAAAGCTGGGGCGAGGGGACACGAGAAGACTCAACCGAGACATCGCACACCCATGACTTCACCCGACTACACGAAAATTTCTCAAGGCACTGTTTACGATCCGGCCAATGGCGTGGATGGTGAGGTGCGCGACATCTGGATCGCCGAGGGACGGATCGTGGCGGCTCCGACCGATGCGGCGATCAGGCCCTCGCGCGTGATTGATGCCAGCGGGTTGGTCGTCATGCCCGGTGGCATCGACATGCACTGCCACATCGCCGGTCCCAAGGTCAACGTCGCGCGAAAAATGCGGCCGGAGGAGAAGCGCAAGGCGGAGCTGATTCACAGCACGAAGCTCACGCACAGCGGCACGATGGGGAGCGTCCCCAGCACGTTCGCCACCGGCTACAAGTACGCGGGCCTCGGCTATACGACCGCCTTCGACGCGGCGATCCCTCCCCTGGGAGCACGCCACGCTCACGAAGAATTCGACGACACGCCGTGCATCGACAAGGGGATCTACCTGCTCATGGGGAACAATCACTACGTCATGCAATGCCTTCAGAAAAATGAACCTGAGAAACTGAAGGCCTTCATCGGCTGGCTGCTGACTGCCGCGAAGGGCTTCGCGCCGAAGCTCGTCAATCCGGGGGGCGTCGAAGTCTGGAAGTCGCATCAGGCGGGCAACGTCAGCGGGCTGGATTCGCTCGTCGATCACTTTCAGGTCACGCCGAGGCAGATCATCGGCGGAGTTGCCAAAGCGGCGACCGAACTGCGGCTGCCGCATTCGGTCCACATTCACTGCAACAATCTCGGCATGCCCGGCAACTGGGAGACGACGCTGGAAACGATGCGTGCCTTGGAAGGTCATCGCGGCCACATCACACACATTCAGTTCCACAGTTATGGCGGCGGCAACGGCGACGAGAACACGTTCAACAGCAAGACCATCCCGCTGGCCGAGTACGTCAACGCGAACAAGAACATCACGGTCGATGTCGGTCAGGTGCTGTTCGGTGAGACAACGAGCATGACGGGCGACGGGCCGCTCGGTTACTTCCTCTCGAATGTTTACGGCGGCAAGTGGTTCAGCTCCGACACCGAAATGGAGTCGGGCTGCGGGATCACGCCGATCAAGTATCGGAACAAGTCGCTCGTGCATGCGTTGCAGTGGGCGATCGGGTTGGAGTGGTACCTGCTCGTCGAAGACCCGTGGCGAGTCGTCATGAGCACCGACCATCCCAACGGCGGATCGTTCCTCGCCTATCCGCAAATCATCCGGCTGCTCATGGACCGCACGTACCGGCAGGACATTCTCAAGACTTGTCATCCCGAGGTATGTCAGCGATGCACGCTGGGCGACCTCGACCGCGAATACACTCTGAACGAGATCGCCATCATCACGCGCGCCGGCCCCGCGCGAATCCTGGGCCTCAAAGACAAAGGCCACCTCGGTGTTGGAGGCGACGCGGACATCACGATCTACACGCCGCACGAGAACAAGGAGACGATGTTCGAGCTGCCGCGCATGGTGATCAAATCGGGTCGAGTGATTGTCGAGCAGGGCGAGATTCGCGACCCGCTCAACGGTAAGACCCTGCACGTCCAACCCGACTACGACCACGATGTCGAGAGCGACATTCAACTGTGGTTCGAGAAGTACTACTCGATCCGCTGGCGCAACTACCCGGTCGATCTCAGCTACCTGCACGAATCGTGCGTCGTGCCGATGAAACCTGAGTGAATTCGTTGAGGCGAGCCAAACTGTTGGTGGCATCCTTAGAACGCTTGGAAAAACTCGATGACCTCGGAACAACCTTCAGCCCCGACGCCTCTAACCCTCAACGGTGTCGAGATCGTCGATACGTTTGCCGAGGCGTTCCCGATCAAGGCCGCGCGGCTGATCATCACGGCCGCCAACGAACGCTGGGCCAGAACGGCCGCGACCGTGCTGTGCGGCAACGCAACGAGCGTGATCGCCTGCGATGTTGAGGCGGCGATCGAACGCGATGTTCCCGTGAACGATACTCCCGATGGGAGGCCGGGTGTGGCGGTGCTCGTGTTTGGATTCAGACTCGACGGCCTCACCAAAGCGCTGCAGGGGCGAGTCGGGCAGTGCGTCCTCACCTGTCCGACGACCGCTTGCTACAACGGGATCACCGATTGCCCGAAGGAGAAGCGGATCAAGATCGGCGGCGGCATTCGTTACTTCGGCGACGGCTTTCAGAAATCGAAGAAGCTCGGAGATCAACGCTTCTGGCGCATCCCGGTCATGGATGGCGAGTTTCTCTGCGAAGACCAGTTCGGCACGGTGACGGGAGTCGCTGGCGGCAATCTTTTGATTTGCGGAACCAATGCGACCTCCGCACTACAAGCCGCCGAGTCCGCCGTCGAGGCGATTCGTTCCGGCGTTGATGTCGCGTTGCCGTTCCCCGGTGGGATCGTTCGCTCGGGCAGCAAGGTCGGGTCGAGGTATCCGAAACTCAAGGCCAGCACGAACGACGCCTATTGCCCCACGCTGCGGTCTCTCGTCACGTCTGAGTTGCCCGCCGGATGCAACGCAGTCTACGAAATCGTGATCGACGGCCTGAGTTTCGAGGCCGTGCAATCCGCCATGCGTCGCGGTCTGCACGCGGCCTCAGCCTCACCCGGCATCCTCAGAATCACCGCAGGCAACTACGGCGGGAAGCTTGGCAAACACCACTACCACCTGCGTGACCTGCTTTGATGTAGTGTGACTGAAGCGGCAGCTTGGATGCTTCGCAAGCAGAAGGCTCCGCCTGCTTCGCGCGAACTACAAGCTGCCGAGATCCGACTTGAGTGGCAATGAGGGGATGCTGGGATCGACGGGGATGAAGCGGGGCAGCACGAAGCCGCCGATGCGGAGTTTGACCTGTTCAAACGAGTGGTTGCGGACGTTGGCTTCGGTCGTGTCTCCCTTCAGTGAGTTGGCCGCGTCTTGCGAGATATTGGCGGCCCACCAGAGGCGGGCGTCGCCTTTGCGTTGAAGCACGATACTAAACGTGTGCTTCGTCTCGACGACGATCGTTCCCGGCTTGTCGAAGGGCGAACGCGGGAATCCGGGCGGACGCGGGATCGGCGGGCCGAAGCCGCGTCCTTCGGTGTATTCGATCTTGTTGCCGGGAACCTCGGTGTAGACCACCTTCAGCACGACCGGCTGTCCCTCTTCCACGCCGATGCCCAGCTTAGAAAGTCGCGCGGTGAGCGTCGTGTGGAGTTGGTTCGTCACATCTTGGCGCGAGGCGAAGCGCGGTTCACCAACTTCGTAGACGATGCTGAGCGGAGAGTACGGCCCGACGACGCAGTCCACTTTGTCCGCGATGGCCTTGGTCGCTTTGGCGAGTTCCTCGCGCGGAATTTTGATAGCGGCCACTTGTCCATTGGTCGCGCCGCCTCCCGAAACGATGACGTGATCGGCGTCGAGAACGAGAGACGGATGGTTGTAGTTCGCTGCCGATTGCAATTCCCAAACGACCATCTTGCTGGCGCGATCGAACAGCGACTGGCCGTTGACGAACCAACCCGATTTGTCGGGGAGAGACGCCAGTCCGCCGCGCGAGAAGTATCCCGCAGGTGTGACGGCATCGCCCCATTCTTCGAGCAGTTTGCCGCGATTGGACCAGACAATCAGGCCCGTCGAAAGCACTGCTGCCAACTCCTCGTTGTCAGGTGAGAACGCGACCCCCGAGCAACTGCTGAACGCCTGCGGACCATTCGCGGCCGCCGCCATCGTTGCCGCACTCACTCCCTTGGCGAGGTCATACACCTTGAGCGACTGCGCCGAGCCAACCGCCAAGAACTTGCCATCGTCGCTGACCGCTCCCGTGCGACTGGAGAAGCTTTCCGTGGTGAAGTCCTTCAACGGTTTCTTCGGTTTCTCAATGTCATAGACGGCGACGCGCGAGTTGGCTCCGACCGTGAATGCGGCCACCAAACGCTTGGCCTCAGCGAACGCGAGGAACGTTAGCTTCGTGGCTCCGTTGGCAGCGGGCAGTTCGAACTTGGTTTCGCCCGCGACTTTCTCTTTGAAGTAAACCGTCAGCTTTTGCCCGGACTCTTCCCCTTCCGCGAAACAGGTTCCATCGGCATTGAGAGCTTGCAGCGAGTTTTTGTCACCGCCACCGAACCCGGCCGGTGCGGACCAAATCTTGTCGCCCGAGGCCGTGTCGTGGATGTCGCGATCAAGTGCCACGAACTTCCCTCCAGAGGCGATCGCGATCTTCGCGTCTTTTCCCGAGTGACCGACTTGGAACTTGGACTCGACCGCCTGCCAGCGTGTCTCGACCACCGCCATCGCAGCGGGTGCGGTCGGTTTGACGGGGACTGTGGGTTGAGTCGGAACCGTCGGTGTGATCGGCGTGATGTTGTTACCAGCGGCGGGTGGCTTCGACGCAGGGACCGTGGGCTGCGGAAAACCGGGTTGCGGAATGACTGGCCGCGCGTTGTTGGTTGTGGCCGGAACGACCTGTGTCGTTTGAGTTGGCGCGGGGAGCGGGTTGTTCGCGCCGGAGCGAAACAACAGCAGACCGATCACGATCATGGCCACCAGCCCGATGCCGCCGCCGATTGCGAGACCGTTCACCGAACCAACTCCCTGCGATTTACGACGGCGATTGGAACCGGAGCGACGCACCGGAGCGGCCTCTTCGTAGTCATCACCATCGTCGTCGGGGACTCGCACCGGCGCACCGCACTTACAGCGGATCTTCTTACCCGCCGAGGTCTCACTGACTCGGAACTCGCGACCGCAGTCGTCGCAGGTGACTTCGATACTCATGGTGTTTTGCTCGGAGATGAATGACAGGAAGACCTTGCGTGGTGGGAGTTCGCCGGTTTGTTGGACGGAGAATGCGAGTCATGGCCGCTCGAGGGATCACAAGAGAAGTGGTCCGCCCAACTGAGCTTCGTAGGGGGTGCAGTCGTTCATTGGTGGTCGCAATCTGTGCTCCCTCCCCTCGGCGGGGAGGGCCGGGGAGGGGGGAGGAACGTGGAGACAGGCCGACCTTGTCATCGCCCCCCTCCCTAACCCTCCCCGCCGAGGGGAGGGAACAGACCCGATCACCTCGCATCGCTGCGGTGATCGCAACCCGGACCACCAATGAACGACTGCACCCCTTCGTAGGATGCGTGGCGACTCGATTGAAATTCAACCTCATCGCCCCTGTCCCGGCCTCGCGGCGGGGGGCTTCTCGGTGCCATCGACTGTGAGTGACGAGACGCCCAGACCTTGAGCCGACGCCTTGTCGAAGATGTATCTCGGGAAGGCGAGCGTTTGGAAGTACGTCGAGGGGACGGACCACATTCCTTCCGCCAGCGTGGCGGCAAGCGACTGATCCGAGCGGTACTCCACCGACCACATGTTGTTGGAGGTCTCGGTGCTGATCTCCCAGTGTTTCGTGCCACTCGATTCGAGGTACGCGGCGCAAAGGACGAACTGCTGCTGGACCTGCTGCACTTCACCCGTATTGCGCGAGCGGTACTGCATCGACTGCCCGGTCCTCTGCTCCATGAACAGAGTCAGTTTCAGCGGCTCACTGTCGGACACGGCCACCTTGTTTTCAGCAAGCGATTTGAGGACCGCCTGCTTTACGTCCTCTGCAAACATCGGCTTGTTCGGCGGGTTGAGCAACTTCAATTGCAGTCCGACCGATGCGCCGGGTGAAAGCAGATACTTCGGTTCGAGCGACTTCCCTGCGGTCTCTTTCATCGCGAGCTTGTCGGGCATGGACTGAGCGACCAGAAACGGAGGACCGCTCCCCTTGATCGACTTGGTAGTGACATACCAGTGACGCCCGTCGGTGCTATTGGAAATGTGTGCTCCGACGGGGAGCAGGTATTGCCAGACGATCAACTTCTGTTTGACATCGAACAGTCGGTAGTTGTTGAGTAACACGTGATCGTCGCCGCACCAGTGCATCGGCATCGTAGCGGCGAGCGCACGATTGCCGCGCGTCCAGCCCCGTGCCAGCCGTTCGTTCTGCATCTGCATCCGGTTCAGGGCGAACACGTAATCGGCCTGAGCGTCAGGATGAACCGGCCCGGTGTCGGGCGGAACCGGAATCGGTTCCGCAGCCTGACCGGTCTTCAAATCGACATCCAGCAGATACAGGCTGCCGCGATCATCGAGCAGGATCGCGAGTCGTTCGCCGTTGGGATGGAACGCGACCGAGGAGATTCCCTGTCCGTCTTCGATTTGAATCGAACCACACGACTTACCGGTCAGAGCATCGCGAAAGTCATAGGTCTTGGTGTCGGCGAACGTGAGGTACTTCGTCCCTTGAGTGAGCGACGGGAGGGCCGCGTTCTCGATGCCATAGATCGCCTTGCACTGCGGCAGCTCCCACATCACGAGCTTGTTGCCCGCGTTCACGGTGGCGAGATGATTCGCGTCGATGAATGCGGCTCCGACCACTTCGCGCCGGTTCTCGTTGGCCTCGTCCTGATAAGGTCGCCAACCACAGACATGCTTCCCGTCTTCGGCGTAGACATCGACTCGCCCCACCGCCTCCATCGTCTTTGTCAGCACGCGCGTCCCTTCCGAGCTGACGCTGACGATCTCACACGGCTGAGGCATGGCGAACTTGTGAATCGGCTTTCGCGCGGCGAGGTCATACACGTCGATCCACGTCTCCTTCGGGAGCGGATCCTTCCAGCGTCCCTGCGAGACCTCACCATCGGTCACACGCGCGTACATGCGACCGGCATCGGCACGCGACACCATGACCTGACGCACATCTCCCTTGCCCTGTCGCAGTGGCATCCCGCGCAGTAGCAATCGCTCGGCGGGAGCCGGTGCGGGATCGGGCGTGACGGTCCATTTCCCATCGCGGTCGGCATACGTCACGTCCTCAA
>JAYVOX010000288.1:0-6969 GCA_043757695.1 Schlesneria sp. | reverse complement strand
CAAATTTGAGCTGGTCAGGGCATTACCCCCCGAACGAGGAACCGCGTTTGAAAATTCGAATTTTCGCTCTGGCCAAAGAGCTCGACATCGACAGCAAGTTATTGATCGATCATTGTGCAAAAGCCGGTATCACAATCAAGAACTCGGCGTTGGCCAGTATTTCGCCAGAGGAACGAGACCGAGTGATGGATGTCATTCGGGCGAGTCAGCAGCCCAAGCAGGCCGCTGCTCCCGCGAGTGCCGTGTCGGTCCCCGCAGCGAGAGATGTCGTTGCTGATCTTGCCGGGAAGACTCGATCCATCCGCAACATGATGATGGCGAGATCGCAAACGACGCGAGTGCAGTCAGCAGAAGTTCACGCGCCAGTAGAAGTCGTTCATCCTGGAGACCACGAATCTTCGCTCGACGGCACATCAGATATCCCAACGACTAATGCCGATCTTGGTGGCGACGACACGGCCTCCCCTTCGAGGACGGTTGTCGTTGCGAATTCAGATATCAGCGAGGCCCCTGAGGCTGAAGCCTCGGTACCAGAGCCAGTTGAGCATCCAGAAGCGGAGGCGGTGCAGGTTGTGGCGGAGGGTGCGGTCGTCCCCACTCGGCCTGGATTTCCACCGGCCAATGGCCTAATGCCTCGGGCGATGCGTTCGATGTCGATGACCGCCCGTTCGTCATCTGACTTCGCGGGGGCAAAGCCAGGCGCTGCTGCTGCCAAAAAGACTCGCACGTCATCACCAAATCTCGCTGCGATCCCTGACTACAAGCGGCCCGTCGTCAAGGTCTCGAAGCCTGAAGAAGCGACCGCACAGAAGCCGGTGATCCGACTCAACCCTGATGGGCAGCAAAAGTCCGCCAGTCCGCTGAGCAAGCACCTTCCGAAGAAGGCGGTCGATAACAAGAAGCGGGTTGTGGGGGATCAAGAAGAGGGATCGTTGCCGAAGTCGCGGCAAGCCGATCTCGGGCGGAACTTGGAAGAAAGTCGGCTGCAACGGCGGTCAAAGAAACCGTTGTCTCGGAGCGAAGAGGAACAAGAGAGTCGTCGTCGATTCGGCCATGTTCGCCCCAAGCAACGTAAGCATGTTCGCTCAGAATTGAAGAGCGAATGCGAGATTGAATTGCCGATCACGGTAAGGTCGGTGTCTGAAGGAATTGGTCGCCCCGCCAAGGCCATCATTCAGATTTTGTTCGCTCGGGGAGAGATGGTCTCGATCAATTCGTCGCTCACCGAAGAGTTGGCAATTGAAGTTTGCCTTGAGTTGGGTGTCGATCTCACGATTCGTCGCGAGCAGGATATTGAAGATCGAATCGCCGAAGCGGCCACGAGCGGAGACCTCCCCGAGGAAATACAGCCACGTCCGCCAATCATCACGATTCTGGGTCACGTCGATCACGGCAAAACAACGCTCGTCGACAAGCTGCGTTCGGCAAACGTCGCAGCGTCGGAATTCGGTGGGATTACCCAACACATCGCCGCATATCAGATTGAACACAATGGGCATAAGTTGACATTTGTGGACACTCCGGGCCATGCGGCGTTCGGTGAGATGCGTGCCCGCGGCGCGAATGTCACAGACATCATCGTGCTCGTGGTGGCGGCCAATGATGGTGTGATGCCACAAACCATCGAATGTATTGCTCATGCGAAGGCAGCGGGAGTGCCAATCGTCGTGGCGATGAACAAGATTGATCTACCAGATCGCAACGAGCAACGGGTTCTCACCGATCTCTCCACTCACGACATTCTCGTCTCGGAATGGGGTGGCGACATCGAGTTGGTGCGGACCTCCGGTCTGACTGGACAGGGTCTACCTGAATTGCTCGACACAATTCTGCTAACGGCAGACTTGCACGAGTTCAAAGCGAACCCGAACCGCGCGGCATCAGGCAACTGCTTGGAAGCCTTCCGCGATGAAGGTCGCGGACCAGTCGCGTGGTTGATCGTCAGAACAGGCACGTTGCGTGTGGGCGATGCGATCCTGTGCGGTGGCGCGTTCGGTCGTATTCGAGCCATGTATAACGAGCGGGACGAAGAAGTCTTGGAAGCAGGTCCCTCGACACCAATTAAGGTCGCAGGCTTGGATATCGTCCCCAGTGCGGGCGACCAATTCCAAGTGTTGGCCGATCTTGACGCGGCACGTGAAGCGGCCGAGCAACGACGCCAAAAAGGCCGAACCGCAGTGCTGGCCAAAATGGGTGGTCGGCGAACGCTGGAAGACATTCTCAATGCAGCGCGTGAGGGCGAAGTCCAAGAGCTAAACGTCATCATCAAGGCGGACACGCCCGGTTCATTGGAAGCCCTGCGGGGAGAACTGGGTAAGTTTGAACATCCAGAAGTTCGCATCCGGCTGCTGCATGACGGCGTGGGGGGAGTCAACGAAAGCGATGTCTATCTCGCAGCGGCATCGAACGCGGTCATCGTCGCGTTCCATGTCATCGCAGAAGATCGAGCACAGTTCTTGGCTCAGCAGGAAGGTGTCGAGATTCGCCGTTACAACATCATCTACGAAGTCTTGGATGAGGTGAAACGGATTCTCGAAGGGATGCTGCGTCCCGAGAAGCGGGAAGTCGTCACGGGCCGGGCCATCGTTTTGCGGACATTCAGTATTACTCGGTTCGGCACGATCGCCGGTTGCCGTGTGTTGAACGGCTCGATCGAACGCTCGCACCGGATGAATCTCATTCGAGACCAAAAGATATTGAACACCTACGGAATTGCTTCACTGAAGCGCGAGAAGGATGACGCGAAGGAAGTTCGCGAAGGCATGGAATGCGGTATCCGACTCGAGAACTTCAACGACATTAAAGAGGGGGACCTGTTGGAAGCCTTCAAGATTGAGGAAGTCAAGCGGGCACTCGAATGATGAAGTGTTCGGTTCGCCGATATTGCCGACCACGCGGTGGGCGCGACGAACCCGGCAGAGTGATGGAATGGAATGCCGAAACGCCTAGTCTGCACGGCCTCACCACTGGCAGGGCTGGGTCAACTTTGTTTCGGCCAAGGTAAAGTTTTTCAATGAGTTCACGCCGGATGGAACGGGCTGCAGAAGCCATTCGTGAAGTTGTCAGCACCACTGTGCTGTTTGGCATTCGAGACCCACGAGTCAAAAACGTGACGGTACTCGGGGCAGAGGTCACTCAAGACCTCAGAGCGGCAAAAATTTTTGTCACGATCATGGGAGATGCCAAAGCACAATCACTGGCGATGCATGGGCTGAATTCGGCACGAGGCTTTATTCAATCGAAGGTTGCGGACCGTTTACAGACCAAGCACACGCCCGTGATCAGTTTTGTGCTCGACCCGTCCGTCAAGAAGAGCATCGAAATTTCGCGGGCACTTCAAGGACTTATCGAGGGGTCATCCACCGCCGATAAAAATGCGGACGAATCCGCAGAGCAAGCTGACTTTCAAGAGTCGGAATCGGAACACGACGGGGAATCGTTGTCCGGCGATCCCCTGAATTCGCCGGACGATTTCGATCAGCCAGCATCAGTTCCGCATACCGGCTCAGATGAGTAATCGCTTCCGCCCGCTGTGAGGATAGAAAGACAAATATGGTTGCTGCATCGCGTGCCAAGACATCGGATCGCGCGGCGATCCTTAAGAAGCTGCTTCCCGCGATTAAGAAGCAGTACAAGGTTGCCATTCCCAAGCACGACCGCCCCGTGTTGGAGACGATTCTGTTTGCGATCTGCCTCGAAGACGCAACCGTTCCCGACGCCGAGCAGTCTTACGCCAAGCTGTTCGCGGAGTTCCCTGATCTGAACGAAATTCGCGTCAGTTCGGTCACGGAGATTGAGCGGGCATTCGTCGGTCAGACAAACTCGGAATGGCGCGCGTTTCGAGTGCGAAGCGTACTTCAGTATGTGTTTGAAAAATCGTTCGCGTTCGAGTTTGAGAGCCTTCGCAAAAAAACGCTCGAACTGGCGACGAAGCAGTTGGCCAAGATCAAACATCTCTCGACGTTTGTTCGCAACTACACGCTTCAAGCCGTGATCGGGGCGCACCTCATCCCGATCGATCCGGCGATGGGGCGGTGTCTCGTCTGGCTGGGACTGGTTCCGCCCAACCAAGACATTGAACAAATGGGAGAGACGCTGAAAGCCGTGGTCCGCAAGTCGGACCTGCAGGTGTTCTGCTTTTCCATTCGCTGCCTCTCCACAGACAAGGCGGTGCTGGATGAGTTCGATTCCGCGAAGTTCCCCATCCCCGAAGACGGGCACGATGGTTCTGCTGTAACGGATCGTTTGGCCGCTCTCTACAAATCAGGAGCCTCGCGCACGCGTGCCAAGAATGCGGCAGTCAAGCTGGAGTTGGTCAAGAAGGAAGAAGCCAAGGTCGCCAAGGAAGAAGCCAAAGCGGCGAAGGCCAACGCGGCTCACGCGAAGCCTGCTCCCGCCAAGACCGCAGTAGCGACGAAAGCCGCTCCAGCGAAGGCCGCCCCCAAAAAAACAGCCCCCCCTAAAGCCGCGACGCCTGCTGCGAAGAAGGCCATCAAGAAGTCCAAGTGAGTCGGTGGCGAGTGTCTTCGCTGACAACAACGGAATCGTTCTTCAATTCCGAAGCCATGGCGCGACTGCCAGTGAGAGTGTGTGTCAGTTGGTTGGTCGTACTCAGGTTGTTTCTCGATAGCAAATTACGATGATCGGCCACACGGTGAGGGACTTGAAACTCTCTTCGGTTCACCTCTCAGTCAGACGATTGATAATCGTGGCTCCGTTTCTTCTCGCTGATCGCGTTACTACAATCGCAGGGGAAGTGAGCAGATTCGGCGGCAGAAGTGGTGCGTGACGGACTGTCATTCCAGCGAAAGTGGTCTCGGTTGAACAGTGTTTCCGAAGGGAGATCGGATCGTGATCAGCGTAGTTATGCGACGAAACCAGAGCCTCGCGGTCGGGATGTTGGTGGTGGCCGCGTGGTCGATGCCGACCGCGCTGGCTGATGAGCCTAAAACAGAAACGACACCCGGCGCGAAAGCTCCTGCCGCATCCGCTTTAGAGCGAGGCTACTCGCTGCAAGAGACGGACGACCCCGCCCTCCCCTTGAAGCCGACGCAGCCATTGTCGGCAGCGGGCCAGACTCGCAACGATGCGGTCTCATGGTTCATGGCCGGGCGGTTGCTGGAAACTCGCAACGAACCGACCAAGGCACTGGCCGCTTATCGCAAAGCGGTGGCGATCGATCCGACCGTGATCGAAGTCTATCGTCACCTCGTCCCGCTTGAGTTCCGGCTCGATCAGGTGGAGGCGGCCGTTCGTTCCGCGACGAAGGCGGTGGAACTCGACCCCAACGAATACGAGTTATTGCAGATGCTCGCCGCGCAGGCCGCGATCTCGGGCAAGTTGCCAGACGCGATCAAGTTCCTCGAACAGGCGGTCAACTCACCGAGGGTCGTTCGTGAGTCTGTCGAGAATGTGATGCTCAGCAAGAGCCTCGGCATTCTCTATTCGGCGACGGGACAAATTGACAAAGCCGCGGATCGTTACGAAGTCATCTTCGACGCGCTAGTCAAGCCGGAGAAGTACAAGCTCGACTTGCGTGCCAAGGCAAAATTGCTGGCCGATGCGCAGACGAGTTACGAGCGGATTGGGCAGGTGTTCCTCGACGCCAAGCGGATCGAACTGGCTTCGGCAGCATTCGATCTGGCCGCGAAGTCCGGGCGCGTGGGACCGGGCAATCTCAGTTACAACCGCGCTCGCGTGCTACTGCTTTCAGACAAGGCTGATGAGGCATTGGTCGAGATGCAAAAGTATTTCGACAAGGAGCGGACCTCGAAGGGGCGCGATGCATACCAACTGCTGGCAGACATCCTGCTCAAGCTCAATCGCTCGGACGAATTGATTGCGAAGCTGGAGTCACTCGCGACGAAAGATGCTCACAACATTCCGCTGCAGTACTTCCTAGCCGAACACTTGGTCACAGCCAACGAGTTGGAGAAAGCTCGATCCATCTATGAGACCGCTCTCCAGAACGGCGGCGACGCGAGCGGTTATATTGGGCTGGCTCAGATTTTTCGCAAGCTCCACAAATCGGATGAATTGCTCGATCTCTTGGGACGCTCACTGACACGACTTGGCCCCGAAGGTTTGGTTCAACTCGAAGAGAAGGTTCTCAAGACTCTCAACGAAGATGAGAAGCTGGTCGATGCGCTGATGGCTGCGGGACGGACACAGGCCAAGCAGGAACCGTCTCAACTGACGTTCGAGAAAAGTTATCTGCTGGCCGGAATCGCGAAAGCCTGTGAGCGAACCGACGATGCCGTCGAGTTCTATCGGCAGGCGATCAAGCTCGGAAAAGATCGCGGCCCTGCTCTATATAAAGAGTTCGGCAACGCCCTCATTCAGGGAAAGCGGTACTCGGAAGCGGTGGCGTTATTTCGGGAGGCCCTCAACGATCGCAAGCAGGCCGACAGCAAGGCGGACTTCTACTCGATGCTCTCCCGCGCACAAGTCCTCGATGGCGATGCTGCCGGCGCGATTGAATCGGTTCGCGAAGCCCTCAAACTCGAACCGAATGATCTGGGCCACTTGTTCGATGAAGCTTGGATTTACAGCCACTCGCGTCAATGGGATCAGGCTATTCCGCGTTTCGAGAAGTTGCTGGCGGACAATGCCGACAACAAGCGAGCGCAGCGATTGTTCCAATTCAGCCTCTCGAACATCTACGTGCAGAAGGGTGAGATTCGGAAGGGAGAGGAAATCTTGGAGAAGGTTTTCGAGTCCGAACCGGACGACACGCAACTCAATAACGACTTGGGCTACCTGTGGGCCGATCAGGGGAAGAACCTCGATAAGGCCGAGCTGATGGTTCGGAAGGCTCTCGCGGCAGAACCCGATAATGGTGCTTACCTTGATAGCCTCGGGTGGGTTCTGTTCAAGCTCGGCAAGTACGAGGAAGCGATCGGCCCGCTCGAACAAGCGGTCAAGAAAAACACGGGAGGCGATGCCACGCTGTGGGACCATCTGGCGGAC
>JAYVOX010000287.1:0-6989 GCA_043757695.1 Schlesneria sp. | reverse complement strand
TGGAGAAAGACTTTCTCGATGAGGTCGCTCCCGAGCGAGGCCGTTTTCGGGCGTTCCTGCTCGCCGCGATCAAGCACTTCATCTCGAACGAATGGGACCAACAGCGCGCGATCAAACGGGGCGGCGGTCGGCGTGAGCTGTCTCTCGATGCCGCTGGCTTCGACTGGGACTCCGGTGAGTCCCGCTTTCTCACCGATCCTTCGCACGAGTTGACTCCCGAACGACTCTTCGAGCGACAGTGGGCACTCGCACTGCTCGAACGTGTCTTGAAGCGACTCCGCGACGAACACGAGAGCGCAGGAAAGCTCGCGACGTTTGAAGTGCTGCAACCGTTCCTGTCGCTCGCTCGCGAGACCGCCAATTACGTCAATGCGGCGGCTCGATTGGACTCGACGGAAGGTGCCGCGCGGGTCGCCGCGCATCGGCTTCGCAAACGCTATCGCACTCTCCTGCGCGACGAGATCGCCAACACGGTCGCCACGCCGGACGAGATCGACGACGAGATTCGTCACTTGTTCGAGGCGCTGGCTACGCGACCGTAGTCGTGAGTCTCGTGCCCCAGGCAGGCTTCTGGCAGTCGCTCATTGTGATCCCAGCAGTGTGACGGTGACTTTTGACAAGGTAGCCCTGTCGCTCCGCGACAGGTAGCGGGATCGCAGGTGCCACACTGAATCTCAGACAAGTCCGTCTCGCCTACAAACGCTCACCCCGCGACGCGCTTCCCGTCGCGGAGCGACAGGGCTACCTTGCCAAACGGGCTGGATGACTCGTCACTCGATCGGGAAACAAACACACTGGCGGTTCGTGCATCATTCAGGCTGCTGAAGCGTGTCTCTGGCACAGCACCTTTAACGGGCGGGTGTCTTGCGCGAGACCGGCGCGCTCCGTTCGTCCGCAACAACTTTGCGATCGGACCAATCCTGCGACAGCCAGATCACGGCCGTCCCATCGCGGCTACCGGTCAAGACCTGACGACCGTCGGGTGAGAACGTCACGCTGGTCACGTCCTCGGTATGACGACTCAGTGTGAGAATTTCCTTGCCGGTCTTCGAGTCCCACAGCTTGGCCACTTGATCCTGACTGCCGCTGATGACGCGCGCGATGTCGGGCGAGAACGCGACCGAAGTGACAATCGCCGTGTGACCAGACAGCGTGAGCAGACTTGCCGCAGTCTCCACATTCCAGACACGCGCCGTGTTGTCTTCGCCCCCGGTAACGAGCCAACGCCCGTCCTTCGAGAACTCGGCACAAAGGACCGCGTACTTGTGACCCTTAAACTCCCGCACGAACTTGCCGGAATCGCCCTCCCACAAGCGCGCTGTTTCGTCACTCGAAGTCGTGATGATGAACCGGCCGTCGGGCGAGAACACTGCCGAACGAACTCGATCCTTGTGGCCTTCCAGTGTCTTCACGACTTCACCGGTCGCGACACTCCACAACTTGGCGGTCGCGTCATCGCTCGCGGTCAGTACGAACTGACCATCGGGTGAGAAGACGGCCGTGTTGACGAAGCTCGTGTGGCCTCCTTCCAACTTACGAACGACCTTGCCAGTGGTCGCATTCCAGATTTTGGCGGAGCCATCCCAACTCCCCGTCACGATCAGATCACCCTTCGGAGAGAAGTGAGCCGACGCGACGGCATCGTGCCGACTGAAGCTCATTTTCTCGCGACCGGTCTTCGCATCCCACAACCGTGCGTCGCTGCCACCGACCGTCAGCACATCGTCTGTGCCGGGCAGAAATGCCGTGGACCAGAGCAAACCGCCGTGCAGATTGAGGTCCACGAGCGGCCCCAACTTGCCACCGGCTTGCGGCGACTGAACCTCGCGCCCCGTCTCCAAGTCCCACAAACGAACGGTCTTCTCTTGCGAGTTCGCTGCGATCAACCGCTTGCCGTCGGTCGAGACATTCAGCGAGAAGACATCCCCCTCGAACGGCCCGAGCGTTTGCGTGACCGTGGCTTCGCGAGTACTCCAGACGCGCAGTTTGCGATCGGCACAACTCGTCACGATCGCGTCGCCACCGGGGATCGACTGCATGGCGAGGATGCTGTCGGGATGCTTGAGAATCAGCTTGGGTAACTCTTGCCCCGAAGCGACCTCCCACTGACCGACGGTGTTATCGCCGCTGGCTGTCAGCACGCGCGAGCCATCTGCCGTGAACGCGATCGCCGCAATGCGGCGCGAGTGGCCATCGAGCTTCGCCACGACTTGCCAGTCGCTCATGCTCCACAACTTGACGTGCCCCTTGGCATCGCCCGTCGCGAGCAATGTGTCGTCGGGTGAAAACGCGACGGCCGTCACTTCGGACGTGTGAGCCACCAGCTTCTTCAGTAGCTGTCCGGTCGAGGCATCCCAAACTTGAGCCGCCTTGTCGTCGTTGCCAGTCGCGATCCACTTCGCATGGTGCGACAACGTGGCCGCCGCGCTCCGTCCGCTGCGGTCTAACCTCAACAGTTGCCCCCCCGTGCCGACATCCCAAATGCGTGCCGTGTTATCGACTGCCGCCGTCAACAAACGTCGTCCATCCGGAAAGAACGCGGCCGTTGAGGCGAGGTACGCATGACCTTCCGCGAGCGTCAGTCCCGCTTCGCCCGTTTGAGCATTCCACGTGCGGGCCGTCCGATCGCGACTGGCCGTGACGACTTGCCGTTGATCGTTCGAGTACGCCGCCGCGAGGACCGCATCGGAGTGACCATCCAGCACGCGCCCTTGCAGCGTGCGAATCTCTTCGTAGCCCGCAATGCTCCATTCGCGCACCGTGTTGTCGTGAGCGGCCGAAAGGATTCGTCGCCCATCCGCCAAGAACGCCGCCGCTTGAACTCGACCACCGTGCCCGCGAAACGTCTTCAGCGCAGTCCCTGCCGCGAAGTCCCACACGCGCACCGTGTTGTCCTGACTGGTGCTGAGTAGCAGCGAGCCGTCGGGTGAAAAGCTGACGGCTCGCACCGCATCGACGTGACCTTCAAACGCGCGGAAAGTGGTCGGAGGAGCGACGGCTACTTCGGCGACGTTTTTGAAATCGAACGGCTTCACTTCTGTCGGGTTCCACGCGAGCAGTCGCCGGTCGTAACCGGCCGTCACCACCTGCTTGCCATCAGGTGAGAACACCGCCGAGTTGACCGGCCCGCGATGCCCGGTGAACGCGGGCGAACGCTTGTCGGACGCGACTTCCCACACGATGGCGGTGCCGTCTTGGCCGGCCGTCACGACGCGCGATTCGTCCGTAGAGAACGCCGCCGAGTTGACCCACCACGTGTGGCCAGCAAAGTTGCGAAGCTCCTTGCCACTGGTCGCATCCCACAACCGAGCGGTCTTGTCATACGAACTGGAGAGGAGCCGCGTTCCATCTTTCGAGAAAACGATGCTCAATACGGCGTCTTCGTGACCTTTGATGACCTTCACGCGTTGGCCCGTCGCGACATTCCAAATCTGGATGAAGCCCGCCGGGTCGTTGCTACCCGTCGCGAGCAACCGGCCATCGGGAGAGAACGTGACGCAATAGACGTAGTCGCCCGTGTGCTTCATCGTCGCGAGAACTTGCCCCGACTCCCGGTTCCAAACGCGCGCGGTCCCGTCCCAGCCCCCCGTCGCGAAACGCTGCCCCGTCTTATCGACAGCCAGTGCATCGAGTGGCGACTTCGCATCGAACGACCGCGTACTTTGCGAACAGAGGTGCATGAGGCGTCCCCATTCCCAGTTCCGCAGTTCGGGCTTGCACGTCCCGAGAACTTCGCGGGCCGCATCGAAGGCGTTCTTGTCGATCTGCGACGCGGCGAGTCCGATCTTCGAGATGTACGACTCGTATTCCTCTTTGACCTTCGCTTCTTCGGCCTTCTTTCGTTCCGCGACAGCTACTTTCTCGGCAGCAACGGCCGCCTTCTCGGCTTCGATCGCAGCCACCTTTGCCTTTTCTTCTTTCAGTTGCGACTCGATTGCCGCTAGCTTTGCTTTCTCTTCTTTGGTCTTCGCTTCTTCCGCCTTCAAACGCTCGGTAACGGCCACCATCCGCTGTTCGTCTGCTTTCGTTCGTTCGCTCTCGGCGACCTGTTGGGCTTGGATGGCTAGGTTCTTGGCCAGCACTTCCTGCTTCGTGGCTTCGGTCGCTTTGTCCCGTTCACCCGCCGCGATGTCGCGTTGAATAATCGCGTCCCCTTCGGCTTTGGTCGCACGAACCGCTTCAGCGACCGCCTTCTGTTGCTCGGCGCGAATCCAGACTGAGGCTCCGGCGACGATGAAGAACACCGCTGCCGCCATGCCCATCGCAGCTCGTTTGAGAAACACGAGTCGCTTCTGTCGGGCGACTCGTTCGAGTTGCGCGTCGAGTAACTCGCGCCGCAATGTGGCGTGATCCGGATCAGCTTCATCGAGCAATGACAGACCGAGATCGAAGTCACCCTTGTTCTTCGCGCTTCCCGCATAGGCCCGCTTCGCTTCGGAAACTCCCGCTGCCGCGCGCTTGTTGCCGGTCCACAGTTCATGAGCTTCTTGGAAACCGAACAGCGCTCGCGAGTAGTGCTGGTAGTCGTCGGTCAGCTTCGCTTCCGTCAGATCGTCTTCGGCACGCGACGACAGCAAAATACTTTCGGAGTGCGACTGGTAATCGCGAATGGCCGCTTGGAACCCCTTCACGTCCTGATAGCGGTCCTTCGGTTCCGTCGCCATCGCCTTGAGGGCGATATCGACCAGTTCCCCTTTCTTGTCGGTCGGCGCGATCTCATTGCGTGCCGCCGCCATCAGGCACTTCATCGCGTTCTTGGCGAGATGCGGTGGGTTGCCCGTGAGAAACTCGTAAAGGATCGCACCCAGCAGATAGATGTCGCTCGCGGGGCAAATCTTGCCGATCGGGCCGGTCGCCATTTCGGGAGCCATGTAGGCGGGCGTCCCCCCCATCGAAGCGGTGTCGGTGATGCTGCGCGACTTGCGGAAGCCCTTCAGCGGATGAGCCAGTCCCCAGTCCATCACGAGGACTTCACCGAACTCACCGAGCATGATGTTTTCGGGCTTGAGGTCGCGGTGCACGACCCCGCGGGCGTGAGCGAACCCGATCGCATCGGCCGTGCGCATCAGGATGTCGATGTTCTCAGAGAGCGACTTCTTTTTGACGACCTTCAGCCACGGCGTCCCCTGCACCTTCTTCATCGAATAGAACAGGTTGCCTTGCGCGTTCGCACCCACGTCGTAGATCGGCACGATGTTTGGGTGATCGAGGTCGCCGGTCACGACCGCTTCGGCGAGGAACTTCGCCTTCTGTTTGTCATTCGTCGCCGCAGCTCCCTTGATCATCTTCAAGGCCACGCTGCGGTCGATCGACGTTTGGCGGGCGTCGTAGACGACACCCATGCCTCCTTCACCCAGAATCTTGATCAGTTCGTATTCCGCTTCGCCACCGCGAAACGTGACGGCCGCCATGTCCTTCGACTCGACCAGCGACTTCGTTTTGATGACCAGGGTCTGCTTGGCAGGATTCGCGTGACGAGCTTCCTTCGACTTGAGCGTCATGTCGGGGCGAGCACCCTGCTGTTCGCTCTCGTTGCCCCAGACCGACTCGACCGTCTTCAGCAACGAATCGATACCGTCGTCCGAAACGAACGTCTTGTCGGCTCCCCCCTCGTCTGCACTCTCGCCCGTGTCGCCGACAAAGGTTTGCATGTTCCCCGCAGCGGCATCGGCCGAGGCAAACTCGTCGGACACAAACGTCTGGTCAGATGCACCGCGATCGTCTGCGGGAAACGTGTCGGAAGCCATCGTCCTGTCGGCGTCGTTCTCGTCGAGATCGGGGCCGCTGTCCGAAGCCATCGTCGCCGCGATGTCGTCGCTGAAATCATCCGACACAAACGTCTGCTCGCTCCCTCCCCCCTCATCCGACAGCAGCGAGCTTCCCGTGCCGGTGTCCGGAGCCCGCATCTGATGCGACGAAAAAGCCGTAGCGAAGTGAGACTCCACCGCCGAGTCGATGCTGCTATCGACGAACTCATCCGACAGAAACGTCTGCTCGGACCCGGACCCCGTTCCCGGTACCGGAGCCAAATGAGACTCGGATACGGAGTCCTCCGGCACGTAGTCCGAAAGAAACGTTTGTTCGGAACCGGATGCGGCCCCTTGCTCGCGCAGTGGATTTCGAGCCGCATCAAGCAGTGACTCACGTGCTTCCTCAGGGAATTCATCCGAGAGGAACGTCTGTTCGGAACCAGACGTTTGTCTGACAGGTTGCCTGACGCTCGGCTGCGATGCGTCCGCCGCATCATCGTGTGAACCTTGAGCCGAGCCGACCTGCGATCCACTCGCCGATTCCGCCGCGCCGCTCACGGTGAACGGATCAATCGTGTCCGACGTGGGGTCTCCACTGCGCGGCTCGAACGTCATCGACGAATCGCCGCTGCCGCCGAAGTTCTTACCGCAGTGCGAACAAATCCCTGAGATCAGGTCTTTTCCGAGCACTCGCTTGTGACACGCCGGACATTTCAACATGGCTGCTGCTCTCCGCACGGTCCCGACACTTCCCGCGTCGGCCCGTACTCCTCGTCACTCTGAAACTCGCGATCAATCCTCGCGACCAATTGAAACCGTCACGTGCTGACTCGACTCACCCGGCATTCGCGGGTTCGTCCCAATCACTTCGCACTTTCGCTGTACTTGCGGAACAACCGAGCCGCTCGACTCAGTCGCGCCGACACTTGCTGCACGGCGTGACGCACGTCGGTCGTGGCGGCGGTTGCTCCAATGAGAGCCGTAGCCGCACCGACCAGCATGATCGAACCGCCTGCCACCGACTGGACATCGCTACCGGCCGCCGACGTGACCGTGGCTCCATGCGATCCACTCGCCACACGACTCTCGTCCACTTCGATCGACTCCCCGTCGTGCCATTCCACGGGACGAGACAAATCCTCGGCCACTCGGCCACCTCGCGTCCAAGCCCGATGCGCCGCTACCGACGACCAACCGTTCCACAGCGAACGCGACTCCCCTTCAACGTGACTGACCTGC
>JAYVOX010000286.1:0-7015 GCA_043757695.1 Schlesneria sp. | reverse complement strand
GGCCCTAGGCCGATTCAAATTCAAGTAGCCCCCGGCCTCTTCTTTGGCCCTCAACCGGGGGGACGCCGGATGCCCGCTGAAGCCGAATCGCTCTTCTCGGGGCCACGCACCATTCGCGCGGAGTCCGCCGAAGGTCAGCTCGAAATCACCGATGAGAACGGGAGCAAGATTCGAGTTGTGCTGACCAAGACCATCGACGGCAAAGAGATCGTTGAAGAGTTCAAGGCCGACGATCTGAAGCAACTCGCCGCCGAACACCCCACAGTGGCGAAGCTGTTCGAGAAGTACACCGGCGTGAAGGTGCCGTAAACGGCCGAAAGCAACCGAACTGTAGGATGGGCACTCTTGCCCGTCGGCGTTGCGGCGGGATCGAGAGACCCGCGCCGAACGCCGAACAGCAGTTGCCGCGTGGGGGAGTTACTTCGAGGCGTCTTCCTTCGGCTTGGCTTCCTTTTGTGACGCATCCAGCGCTCGCTTGTACTGCCGCAGTCGCTTCTTCACGCCGGGATCGTTCTCCAGTTGAGAACCAACGGCCAGTTCGATGACTCGCTCCTGAGTCTCAACCGCTTTCTCAATCTGCCCGTTGTCGAAGTAGGCTTTGGCGAGCGTATCGGCAATCGACGGGTCTTTGCGCTCGGACAAGTTGTCGGCCTTTTGAGCGGCCTTCAAGGCGAACTTGAGCAGCTTGGCATCGGCCTTCTTTTCACGATCGGGAGCGACCAGCATCCACGCCAAATTGTTGAGCGATTCAGGATTCTCGCCGAGTTCCGATGCGACCAACTTCTCACCGAGAGCCAACGCCTTTTCGACGTTTCCCTTGGGACTCGCCAACACTTGGAACTTGATCATCGAGAACTGTTCCGCTCGATCCGGCAGGGCGTTCGCGGCGGCATCCAACTCCGTCAACAACTCCGTCGCATCGCCGTTGTCTTCAAACTTCCCGAACAGAGCCTGCAGCTTTTTGAACGTCGCTTCGAGCTTCTTCTTTTCAGCAACAAGTTCCTTAATCTTCAACACTTCGGCGGCGAGGTTCCACTTGCCAGCCAGAATCTTTTCGAGCGGCTCATCCATCGAACCGGGATGCCCGATCCACGCGATCTTCCCTTCGCCATTCACGATGAATGCGGCAGGGATGCCTGCCTGCTCAGAAGGCTCCATCCAGTTCTTGACCATCGCACCTTCATCGGGCGAGCTCCCTTCGGCGACGGAGTCGAGGGCCACGCGGTAGTTCATTTTGTCGCCCATCTCTTCGACGAACGTCGCCACCGCACTTTGGTCTTCTTCGAGGATCGCGACGCCGATGACGGTCAGTTCATCTTTGTATTGTTTCTGCAGCTTGGTCAGATGCGGAATCGTCGTCCGGCACGGGCCGCACCACGTGGCCCAGAACTCAACGACGTAGGTCTTCCCCTTGGCGAACCCCTTCACGGGTTCCCCCTTGACAAATTCCTTTAGCTCCAACTTGGGAGCCGTGGAACCGAGCGTCAATTCCTGAGCGAATGCGGGTGACGAACACCACGCGATGGTCATTGCCAGCAGAGCAACCAGAAGTCTATTCATCGACGAGAGACCTGCCTTTCCGAGGAGACACAACGCTGTAATCCATGTGGCGACGCGGAAGCACCGCATCAATCTGCGCGGAGAGTAGCCGGACAAACTTGAGCCAACAAGGTGAGTTGGCCACCGCTCCAAGACCGGGGCGCTGCTCGGGGATGGCGCCCAGAGCCAGTGGCGAGATGAACCTCACGCGGTCATCCCTCAGCGCGAGGCGGTGTCGAACCTATTTCGTCCCTTTGAAAATCTTGCGGTCGAGACGCGGGATGTAAAGCGTCCAGTGCGAGCCGCTGTTGGGATCGTCTTGAATCGCGCGGAAGAACTCGTGCAGCTTGGCGTCGAGGTTGTCGAGTTGATGCAGGGCGACCGCTTCGGGAGTCATCGGCAAGCGCGGGCTACCGAACTCATAGGTGCCGTGATGGCTGGCGATCATGTGCTTCAGCCGCCAAGCGAGCTCGTGATCGAACGTGCTGCCGGTGAGCTGTTCAAACGTGCGAATCTTCTCGGACAGCATCTCGATCCCAATCACGAGGTGCCCAAGCAACTGCCCTTCGTCGGTGTAGACAAAGCCCGCGTCCACATTTAACTCTCGCACCTTGCCGATGTCGTGCAAGAAGACTCCCGCCAGCAACAGTTCGACATCGAGTTCGACATAGACTTCGCAAATCTTCTTGGCCACCCGCATCAGCGAGACCATGTGTTCGACCAGTCCGCCTCGATAGGCATGGTGGGCCTTCACTCCGGCGGGGGTCTCCGCCAGGACGCGCATCAGGCCGTCGTCCAGCAGGAAGCACTCCATCAGTGTGCGGAGTTGAGGATGCTCGAACGCGAGCAGGATCGCCCGCAGTTCGGCCAGCAGTTCTTCGACCTTCGCCGAAGTCATCGACTCGAAATCGGCGGGGTCAGTACTCGCCGCCGCCACGTTGTCGATGTGTGTCAGGATGAGTTGGAGCGTCCCCTGATAAAGCTGCACTTTCCCCTTGATCCGGACGAACCCGCCGGTCTGAATGTGCTGACACGACTCTTCGGTAATGTTCCACATCCGGCCGTTGAGGACACCGGTTTTGTCTCGCAAATCGACGTTCAAGTAGAGCGCGGCGTTACGATTGGCGCGCAGTTGTTTGTCGGCCACCAAAAAGACTTCATCAACAACATCACCGTCTTTGAGGTCAGTCACGTAACGGCGAGTCATGAGCGAAATCCATTGCAAGGAAGCGGGCATCAAAGCGGGGCGGGATTCTAGGAACGGCTCCGCGCGGTCACAAGGAACGATGTCTGATGACGGCATTGTCCAGTGCCGTCGCTAAGGACCGGCGCATCAACAACAAGCGTCATCCCGCTGTGATCCCGGCTCCTCCATTCACGACCGTGATGGATGCACCGAACCTGATAGCCGCTTCCTGCTTCATCCGTGCCCCGGCTTTGCCATCCGCGCGATTCCCTCTTTTCAAAGCGTAGAGACCGCACGGATGCAAAGCCGGACCACGGATGAAGGCGATCACGAATCAAGACCCAAGTGCTGTCCCTCTCACACCCAGTCCCCAGGGTGTGATCGCGACCAGTCGCGATCACACCGCCAGTCACTCCTGCATCACTCCGTGGCTTTGCATCCGCGCGCGTCCGACGACATGATTCGCCCCGCGACAAACGCCCGTGTCTCGGTGATCCGCGCCGATCATCGCCCAGGAACCCGAAGTGCCATCGAGCAACATTTCTCCCGACCTCATCAATCGCATTCTCGCCGGGGATCGCGAGGCTCTCGCGGAGATGTTCACGTGCTACCGCCCGCGATTGTTGCGGCTCGTCGAACTGCGGCTGCATCCCAAATTACGCGGGCGAGTCGATCCCGAAGACGTGCTGCAAGAGGCATGGCTGAAGGCCGTCGATCGGATGAGTTACTTCCTGCGCGATGCCTCGCACTCGACGTTCATTTGGTTCCGGCTGATTACCGCGCAAACACTGATCGAGATGCACCGCCGTCATCTGGGGGCCGAGAAACGCGACGCCGGGCGCGAGCTGTCGATTCACGGCGGGTGGGACGCCGACTCCACCGCGTCGTCCCTCTCACTCTCGTTGCAGGGACGATTGACCTCGCCCAGCAGTGCCGTCCGCAAAGATGAGTTAGCCCAACAGATCGAGGTCATCCTGCAAGGGATGGACGAAATCGACCGTGAGGTCCTCGCGCTCAGACACTTCGAAGAACTGACCAACCGCGAAGTCTCTCAAGTTCTCAACATGTCCGAACAAGCCACCAGTGCCCGCTACCTCCGAGCACTCGGCCGCTTGAAGAAGCTGCTGCAATTGATTCCCGACTTGAGCAGTCCGTAGGCGGCAGGTCCATTCAAACTGCCGAAGTCTCCGCAGACTTCGGCAGTTTCTCGCGGTACTCATTGCTCTTTGCATCCCTCACTTTTTCCACGGCAGATCCCGGCATGTCCGCATCGTCCGATCACTCGGAGCTGAACCTCGACGGTTTCCCGAAGCAGTTCGACTCCGCCGGGCTGGCCTCGTGCGAGCAGCTCGATGTGTTGTTGACGCTGTTCACGCAGGAAGTGCGTGCCGGATTGAATCCGTCCATTGAAGCGTATGCACAGCGTCACAAAGAATTGGCGGCGGAGATTCGCGAGTTGTTCCCGTTGGTCGAGACGCTCGAACATTGCCGTGATCGGAAGGAGTCGGAGTGCCTGCGATACCGCTTCCCGCAGGAGTTTCGGCTCGAACAACTCGGCGAATACCGCATCGTGCGCGAACTGGGGCGGGGCGGAATGGGGATCGTGTTTGAAGCGTTTGAGCCGGGGATGCAGCGTCCCGTCGCGATCAAGCTCCTGCCGTGGCGGTTCCGCGAAGATCGGCCTCAACGCGCCGAGCAACTCCGCAACGAAGCGGCGACGATCGCGCGACTGCGGCATCGCAACATCGTCCCGATTTACTCGTTCGGCCAGCACGATGGCTATTGGTATTACGTGATGCAATACGTGGCGGGAGTCAGCCTCGGCTGGGTCACGCGCCGACTGCGAGAACCCGCCGGTGTCGTCACGGCCGAGGAAATTCATCGCATCGCGCGCAGCGGTTCGTTCGCCACGAAAGCCCTCGTCGAACCGGTCGTCGAGACCGCCGACCGTATGATCTCGCGAGACTCATGGATGGCGTTCGCTCGCATGGGAGTGCAGGTCGCGCAGGCTCTTGGTTACGCGCACCGCGAAGGGGCACTGCACAACGACATCAAGCCCGACAATCTGTTGCTCGACACAGTTGGACGCATTTTCGTGACCGACTTCGGCGTGGGAATCAATTGGGCCGATGAGAAGGCGACGACTGATGACCAGCCCGTCGGCACGCTCCGCTACATGGCACCTGAACGATTGAACGGGCACACCAGCGCCGCGACCGACATCTATGCACTCGGAGTCACACTCTATGAACTCGTCACGGGATCGCCGCCGTTCGATCATGCCGATCGCGGTCAACTCACCGGGCTGATCTTCGACGGGAATCCGCAGCCGCCGCGTGCGTTCAAGCCACAGCTTCCCGCCAGTCTCGAAGCGATCATCCTGCGCGCGATGGCCAAAGAACCGGAACGCCGCTACGCCACGGCCAATGAACTTGCCGCCGACTTATTGCGATTCGCCAAACGGCAACCGATCACGACCACTCAGGCCAGCCTGTGGGACCGCCTGCTCCCGTGGCGCAAACGCCCCGGCTGATGCGTGACCGATTTGGTACTCGTTCAAGAACATCATTATGGAACAGCGCCGCAAAACGGTGACGTAGGATCGGCACTCTTGCCCGTCCGGTTTTCTCGCGACTGCACGTTGAAGCCGAGAGAACTATCACAACAGTCCGTGAGATGGCTTTCAACGATTGCTCCAAGTCCGGACGGGCAAGAGTGCCCATCCTACGAACGGTCTCATCGACGGAGCGGCGGGACAACAGGAGGCCCGTTGCTTTCTCATCACCCTTTCGCCGACAGGTCAACGCCCATGTCGAGGAACAGCAGCTTCATATCCTCCCACACGTCTTTCTTCGCGGCCGGATTTCGCAGCAGGTACGACGGGTGATAGGTACAGAGAACCTTTGCACGGCCATATTCGAAGAACCGGCCGCGCAGCTTGCCGATCGTCTCTTCGGAAGCGAGCAGATTCTTCGCGGCCGTCGAGCCCCAACAGACGATGTACTCGGGATTGACCAGGGCGATCTGGCCGTCAAGGTACTCGC
This sequence comes from Schlesneria sp., assembly GCA_043757695.1. Classification (GTDB taxonomy): domain Bacteria; phylum Planctomycetota; class Planctomycetia; order Planctomycetales; family Planctomycetaceae; genus Schlesneria. The sequence goes on along the minus strand of JAYVOX010000286.1, from coordinate 1,246 downwards.
GGCAATTCCCGGCCTCCTCGGGAGAGGGCAAGCGGTTGCCCGGTGGTCGGCAGCGGAGGACGTTGCAGATGTAAATGTCCTCGCGATTCATGCGGCAGGCTTTGATGATGTCGTTCATCAATTGGCCAGCTCGCCCCACAAACGGCTCGCCTTGAGCGTCCTCATCCGCACCGGGCGCTTCGCCGATGAACATGATCTTGGCTTCCGGGTTCCCCACCCCGAACACGGTCTGCTTGCGAGTAGTCGCCAACTCGTGGCACCTCATGCAGGCCGCGACTCGCTCCGCCAGCACGCTGAGCTGCGCGACGCGCTCTCCGCGCGGCAGGTTCAATGGTTGAAACGCCGCACAGGCAGACGGCATCGCGGGAACTGCGGCTGCTCCCGTGGACGACTTGCTGCCCGTATTCGATTGGGAAGTGGACGCGGTGGTGGATTTGTTGGGACGAGCGGCGGGCATAGCTTCATCTCGAACGAGCGGAATGTGTGAGGGTCCAGAATGCGTGACCTCCGTGCGACGAGACACTGTCGCGGGCAAGGCGTGCGACGTGACAGAAGTCGGCCCGATGGATACCGGAGCAACTGAGGCCGAAGCCTCCACGGCCAACGCAGCGATCCGCTTCCAATGCGTCAGCCCCGCACGTTGGAAACCTTCCAAGTGCTGAACGAGGGCACGACGCACAGCGGCAGAATCAAGATCGGTCATCACAAGCAAGCCCTGAGTAATGGTGAATCGCGCGGCAGTGTCTCAACCTCGCCGTGCTGCCGCCAGCCTTGCGCCACGTTCGTGAAACAGAAACGCCCTGCGAAACAGTCTCGCGACAACGCCGATCCGAACCTTGACAGCTTTGGGACCATCCGTCATTCTCCCGCCCCGCTCGCGACCCGCCCTTCCAGCGAGCCGCCAGTTTGGCCAGGTAGCTCAGTTGGTAGAGCACAGGACTGAAAATCCTGGTGTCGCCGGTTCGATCCCGGCCCTGGCCACTTCGATTCATCAACCGAGCTCCGCAAAGTGCGGGGCTTTTTTCGTTTGGTGAAACGTCTCGCGGGATAGAGCCTCGAACGTGAAGCGGGCGAACCACGAATCAAACGAATCTCCACGAATCAGCCAACTCAAAACCAGTTCGGGGTTCTCGGATAGGTCCTGATGTTCCGCGCGAACTAAGGGGCGGCGCATCAATAACTGTCGTGATTGGGTGAGCCGGGTGCCGTGAGGCCCCGGACTTTTCGAGGAAGAATCCGGGGCCTC